>JASFZK010000249.1:0-4773 GCA_045267845.1 Bacteroidota bacterium
AAATTTTAAAAAACTATTTATTTAAGGTTTTATTAAGTTTTTGCGCAGTCTGACGGTTTGAATATGGTGCGTGCCGCACTTTATTCAATAAGTTTTCTTTGGTTTTACTGTTTTCAAATTTACTAATTCTTTCTCTAAGTACTACTAACCGCGGCATGCACTATATTTTTTGTTGGCAAACGTTTATTCTTTAAATTTCTTTAGCATTTCGATTTCCGCATATCCTACATATTTCTCTTTTACTTTGTTAATGCCTATAAAGTACCATAATACTTTTGAATCAATCGTTTCCAAAGTATTGCTTGTTGTCTAATTATTGTTGTCAGTGGCTTTATCACTAAATGGCGAATTATAAAAGTTCTAACTATTCTATTTTAATCATCTTAAAACATTCCTGCTTACCATTCTCAGCTATGATTGTGCAATAAAATACTCCATTGGGCAGTGATAATCCATTATTGTTAGTGCCATCCCATACATATTGATGCTTTAGTTTGTCATTAGCAACAGGGTTAAGTTCGGCAACCAGTATTCCAACAGAATTATATATCAAAATATGTTTAATTCCAGTTTTATTAATATCAAAGAATATTTTATCCTTAAATGGGTTTGGATAGCATGAATATTCTTTATTACTGTCAAAATCACCATCAGAGATTGATGTTGATTGATCAACGGTAATGATAACATTGGCCTCTGGACTAAGTATATTATCATAGTTTATTCGGTAAGTAAAGCTATCATTTCCAGAAAAATTAGGGTTTGGAATATAATTAAAATTCCCCTCATAATCGGGCAGTAGAACACCATTGAGTGTGTTGTCCTCAATTTCAACATCAATATTATAAATCCACTCTTCAGGAAAAACATCGTTTGCCAGTAATGACTCATTTAACGATATGTGTAAGGTATCATTCATTAATACGTAGAGTGAATCATCTATTGGAGTACATTCAGAAACTTTAAATAGTGGTGTAAAAATATGTTTTGTTACTTGTCCTTTACGATCAGAGAATTCCAGTTTAAAACAAATATCCTTAACCTGGTCAAGAAAAGGTGACAAATTAATCTCAAAATATTTTCCAATTAAAGAATCTTCCAATAAAAACATAAAACTAGTTTGTATCCATTCAGCACTATCAAGTTCTTTTACAAATGTTGAGATTGAATCAATATTTATTGGATAATAACCTATATCAATGTCTGTTGAATCTCCGTCCTTATAAAAAGGTTCAAAATCGGCAACAGAAAACCTTAATTTTCCCGAACTATTTCTATGCAAATGACTTGCAGGCATATTCTTTTCATTTCTTAGCTGCAGAGAGGTCAATGTTGGTGGGTCATTATCTGATTTATAAGGAATATCAAATTGTGAATCAGACAAATCAATTATCGATGATGATTGGTAGTAAGCAGGAGAATCACCAAAACCATAATAGGTATAATTTGATATGTAAGTATATATGTCCTCAGGTAAATCAGTTAATACATAAGGAGAATTGTTAGAAAATACTACTTCGCCTTCGCTGTTTAAAACAAAATTCTCATAATTATTAAGATTGTAAGCTATTTCATATTCACTATTCCCATAGTGTTTTGTTCCCAAATAAACATTGTAGTCTTCAAAGATACCATTATAGAAATATGTATCACCGTAAATAGGCCATTCACTTAAAAACAATGTTTCATTATCCTCATAAACTGACTTTGATGGGTTCAAAAACTTGTGGCGGTTTTGTCTTACCATTGCATAATCCATGTTTTCAAATGTGTCATAATTAAAATAAAACAATTGTATGCCATTTAAATTTCGTTGAAAAGGACAAAATTCCATAAATCCAATTTCAGAAAAATATGTAATAGCAGTGAGTAAATTTGGCGCATCGCTATCCATGATATAAACATTAGCCTCCCATGGAGCATCGCAAAATAATGTCTCATTACCACTGCTAACCATATAATTATGGAAATTATGCCATAGTTTGAAAAGGATTGGGCGATCATTATCTTGAGCTATTCCAATCCTTAATTTTGCATATTCAACATCTTCATTTGGTATCACATTATTTAGGTCTGTTTCATTTAAATCAATGGTACCACAGTAAACTTTGCTACTATCTTCATTTGTTTTAAAAATTCCAAGTTTTGTATCTATTTCATCTGATAATTCCGAGGAAGTATAGAACCTGCTGTCAGGATAATCTTCAGCTGTAAAGTCAAGATTATAAGAGGTTGTGGGATAGTCCTTTTTAAACTGGTAAACATAAAACGGACTAAAGTCAAAAGGCATCCCTGTTTCATCAGTAAACAATACCTCTCTTTGGATCAGACTGTCATGTATAATATATACAGTATCATTCCCGGTACAATGTAATGTTCTTGTGTATATATCATTTGAAGACCAATACCTATGTGCAACGAAATTCAAAGTATCAGTATATGAAATGAAATCATATTCTTTAACAATATTATACAGATGAATTACATTATTGCTATAATAATTATACTCATTAAATACATTATACTTAAAAGAGCCATCTATAACTAAATGTAACCTTCTTGCTTTTGTAAATGACCACGGAATCCGAAGTGAATCTCCATTTGTACAAACATTAATTATTTCTGAATATGCGATCTCAGCAGAATCAGGGTAAGGTATAATTTCATTGTTTACAATCAATTCAAAAGGAATGAAAACTGAATCGCCAGGTAGGACCGGAACATTATTAATTAATGAATTTATCTGAATGCCGTCCATAATTTCGTTATTACAAATTGTAATATTCTGCTCTACATCTGAAATATTAGTAAGTTTTAAAGTGTCAATTGTCGTATATATTTGTACAACCGGATCAATAATTCCAAAATTTAATTGGGCAGGTTCGATCAATACATTTAAATCAAATGCTTTACGCGCGTTTAATCTACCAGCCCCTTGTTTTAAGACCTCATCTCCAATGTCTTCTGCAGCTAGTAATATTGCAGATTTCAATTGACTTGGATTCCAATCAGGATGCATTTGCTTTAATAAAGCACAAACGCCCGCAACATGGGGTGCAGCCATCGAAGTCCCGCTATAGTGTTTAAAACTATTCTCTAAAAATGTGGAATAAATATCAACTCCAGGAGCCAGCAAATCAGGTTTAATACTAAAAACTTCATTATTAGGGCCAACTGAACTAAATGGTGCCCGTTGATCATTTTTATCAGATGCACCAACTGTTATGGCAGAAAGCGCAGTTCCGGGAGTACCAATAGATTGAGTTCCTCCGTCCCCATTATTACCTGCTGATATACAAAAAGTAACGCCGAAACTTGTTGCGTTATCAATTGCTACACATTCCCAATCACTTGGAGAACCTTTACTTTTTCCTAAGCTAATATTTACAACATCAAGTTTGTCAGAGTAATCTCCATCACCATTTGGATCAATGCTTGCTTCAATAGCTGCAACAATGATTGAAGCAAAAGTCCAACCATACTCACCAAAAACTTTTAGACTATAGAGTAATGCATGTGGTGCTACACCTTTAATATCCACTCCATTTGCTGCAACAATTCCAGCTACGTGTGTGCCATGGCCAATTTCATCCATAACAAAATCGTTATGATCATAAAAATTATACCCTCCAATTACTTTATATCCATCACCAATTCCTCCTCCTAATGCAGGGTGCATATAGTCTATCCCTGTATCCAATATACCTACAACAATACTATCACCGTAAATGCCATAATCAATCCAAACTTGATCAGCTTCAATAATTTGTATGCTTTCATCAAGATCAAGTTTAATTTCATCATCATTGTGGACTTTCTTAACATACGGTAGTTGGCTAATGGTTTCTACCAATTCTTCAATTGTTGATATTGCCGCCCCAGCAAAAACTTTGTAATAGGTATTATTGATTTTGGGAGGATTATAATTTTTGTTTGAGCGGGCTATATTATGCAAATCATTTTCAAACTGTTTATGAAGTTCTTGAAGTTTAAGGCTTTCTTGCTCGATAATATTCTTATCTTCATGCAAAAAACCGGCTATTGGAATTGAATTGAACTCCACTATAATTCTAACAATATCATCCTTTTGCTGATTTTCTACATCCGGATCACCTATAAAATTCGAAATGATTTCATTATCTGAATAATGAATAGTTTCAATTTGTTGCGAAAAGCCAATTTGAGCAAACAAAGAAATAATGAAGAAAATAAAAGTAATTTTTGAGTTCATTAGAGTAGGTTTTTTTTTATTGGTTTCAAATTTAAAACATTTTAAATTATTAGCACTAATATTTTTACATAAATAATTCGAAATTTGCAGGAAGAGCTTGTCTATTTGCCATCGCTTTTTTTGCCGGCCCAAAAACTAATTTTTTCGGAAACGGCAGTGTTTTGATTAAATAGTATTTTTATTGTAGTAAATTGATAATGAAATGGGTAAGATGCACGCCAAAATTTATAGATGTTCGTTAACTCAAATTTGTCTCTTACCCTAGTGTGAAATTTCATAAAATCAGTAGATTCTTTTATATTATTTATTCCCAAAGCAAGGTGGCCCCATATAAAAATGATGTAATTGTTGATAGTTTAGTGTCTCCTATATACATTTGAGGATGATTCTTAAGATCCTATTATTTCATAAATGTCTTTCATTGGTTCTTGTTTAATGTTTGCTAACGGGAGTTTGCGCACAAACCCCATTTTTCAGTGTAAAAATACCCCTATTCTCGAATTAACACTCATAGAGCGGGGATAAGTATTGTTAATTCTGTT
>JASFZK010000250.1:0-28350 GCA_045267845.1 Bacteroidota bacterium
GAACTAAGTACGTCAAAAGCAATTATGGAACCCATTGAATGACTGATGAGCATAATTCTATCCGATTTATGCTTTTCCAGAATCTTTGTTAAACGATCCCTAATTAAATCTTTAGCCTTACATAATTTTTCATTTTCATCAGTACAGTCTTCTTTGTAATAAATCTCCAGATCCTTAAAAAAACTACGAACGATGGCATCGGAAATAAACGAATAATTAAGACTTAAATCTTTATTCAGTAAAATGCGACTCATTTGTTGCCCCACAAAATCAACTATCTTTTTTCGTGTACTTCTGTCTTCTATTGGAAAATCAAGTGGAGCTTCAATGTATTTTTCCCTCAAATATCGTGGGCTATCAGGATCTTTTTCACTTAAACTTTGAACTTCATCATACATAATATCTGTCCAATAAACAAGCTTAAATTTAGGTAAATCTAGTTTGTAGTTGTTTGATTTTAAGCCCTCAGCCATGGCAAGTTTCCACCATTTTTCTAATATTCTTTTTGGTGGTTTATTACCAAGTCCATGTATTCCAATTATAACGTTTGCCATAGCCTTTAGAAATTAATATTTCGGCATTTGTTGTTTCATCCAGCCTGCTTTGTTTGTGGTTACCCCATCAATTCCATTTTTAAATAGTTCGATTGCTTTTTCACTATTGTCCACAGTCCATGAATATATTAACAAACTGGCCTTTTTATACTCCAAAATAAAGCTTTGTGTGAGCATTTCTCCTGCCCAAACATTAACACCATCAAGGTTTAACTCATTAACTTTATTGATGGTTTTTTTGTTATTGTTACTTATCAACCACTTTGGTAAACTATAATCTAAATTAAGCAACCATAACATATTGTACTGTGGCATTAGCTGTTTGGCTTTGGCCAAAGTATCTTCATTAAACGCAATTATTTCAATTTGTTTATCATTCAATTTTGACTTAGAAAGTTCGGATAATAATTTTGGAAGAATGCTATCGTTGCTTTTAATTTCAATAATTAATCTACCATCATCCGGAACTGTGGCAAGAACTTCGTTAAGGGTAGGTATTTGTACATTATGCCAACTGCTACCTTTGTGAAAACCAGCATTTAGAAGCTTTAGTTCCTTTAGAGTTGTGTTCTTAATTATCTTTTTCTCACCTGCTATTCGTAAGGTATCATTGTCGTGTATTACAACTATTTCATTGTCACCAGTTAGCCTAATATCAATCTCCACTGCTTTTGCCCCCCTTTTCCAGGCAAGATTAATAGCTGCAAGAGTATTTTCGGGAGCATCAAATGATTCACCACGGTGTGCTATTATTAGGTTATTTGTCATCACTGGTTTATTGCGCTCTTCTATTTATTAATTCTAAAGTACTACAAATTTAACTGAAAATTGGTATTACAACTATTTTTGAATAACTATAACCATTGTTACATTTTAGCATTGGAGCATTTACTTCTTATCCAATGCCCACTCCACAGCCTTTTCGGCATGAATTGTTGTTGTATCAAAAACTGGGATTTCAACATCCGACTCAGATATTAATAGAGGTATTTCAGTACATCCAAGTATTACACCTTCAGCGCCGCGCTGTTCTAGGTTTTTTATTATTCGTTTATAAACCTCTCTCGATTCATCTTTAATTTTACCATGAACGAGTTCTTGATAAATTATATTATGAACAGATTCTCGTTCTTCGTCAGGTGGAATTATTACTTCAACATCAAAATTATTAAGTATATATTCCTTGTAAAAATCTTTTTCCATTGTAAATTTTGTACCAAGTAGAGCTACCTTTTTAAGGTTTTTAGATTTTATAATCAATCCTGTGGCTTCGGCAATATGAAGAAAGGGGATCGAAATATTATTGATTATGGCATCACTACATAAATGCATAGTGTTTGTACAAAGCACAACAATATCAGCTCCAGCTAACTCAAGTTGTTTGGCCGAAGCAGCCATCATACTATCCAACAAACTCCATTTGCCCTGATGTTGTAATTTCTCTATTTCGGCAAAATCTACCGTTATCATCACATTTTTACACGAATGAAACCCACTCAAAACTTCTCTAACTCTTTTGTTTATTAATTCATAATAAACAGCTGATGATTCCCAACTCATTCCTCCAATTAATCCAATTGTTTTCATTTGTTTAAATTTATTTACAAATCTTAAAAATACAAATAATGAATAATATCCAACAAATACTTATTACTAACTGCAAGTATTAAATCCCATAGTTTTGAACTTAAGCTCAAAATATTGTTACCAACCTTTACAACTATTTCCTTTTCTAATTGACGTTTTTTGCTTAAACTTGCACTCCAAATAATACAGTTGAAAATTAGCTGTATTTCATTGTTAAATAAATACGAGAACCGTTGTTTGCATTAAAATCAAAAGTCGACACAAACTCACCAGAGTTTAAAAATAATAAAAAGGCATTTACCAAGCTGCTAGCTGAGTATAAAACTATTCTTAAGGAAAATACCAAAGGTGGTTCCGAACGTGCAGTTTCGAAACATAAAGAGCGAGGCAAGCTTTTGGCAAGGGAAAGAATTAATTTATTAATCGATCCCAACACCCCTTTTTTAGAGCTTTCGTCATTGGCTGCATATAATCAATATGAAAATGGATTTCCGTCTGCTGGTATTGTTACAGGTATTGGTGTTATTCATGGGCGTGAAACAATGATAATTGCCAATGATGCTACTGTAAAAGGAGGTAGCTATATGCAATTTACCATTAAAAAGCACTTACGGGCTCAGGAAATTGCCATGGAAAATCGCCTTACTTGTGTTTATTTGGTTGATTCGGGAGGGGCTTATCTTGTTGAGCAGGACACCGTTTTTCCTGATCGCGATCATTTTGGAAGGTTTTTTTATAATCAAGCTAAATTATCAGCTGAGGGAATTTCTCAAATATCCATAGTAATGGGTTCATGTACTGCTGGTGGGGCCTATGTTCCTGCAATGAGTGATGAAACTATTATTGTTAAAGAGCAGGGTACTATTTTTCTGGGGGGACCTCCATTGGTAAAAGCTGCAACCGGCGAAATTGTAACTGCTGAAGAACTTGGTGGAGCCGAGGTGCATACTTCCATATCTGGGGTGGCTGATCATATGGCGGAAAATGATACTCACGCAATTCAAATTTGCCGCAACATACTCGAAAATCCAGAATGTCGTGATAAGCAAAAGCTTAACATAGTTCCTGTTGAGGAACCTCTTTACGATCCAACCGAATTATACGGTCTTGCCCCTGTAGATTTGCGTAAACCTGTTGACCCGCGCGAAATAATAATGCGAATGGTTGACGGAAGTAGGTTTCAGGAGTTCAAAGCCAAATATGCTACAACTGTAGTTACCGGTTTTGCATATATCATGGGATATCCTGTGGGGATAATTGCCAATTATGGCGTACTCTTTTCCGAATCAGCATTAAAAGTAACACACTTTATTGAGTTGTGCACTTCACGTAAAATACCATTGGTATTTTTGCAAAACATTACTGGATTTATGGTAGGTAAAGATTTTGAACGTGGTGGCATTGCAAAGGATGGTGCTAAAATGGTGCATGCTGTAGCTAATGCCAATGTTCCTAAATTTACTGTAATTTTTGGAGGATCGTTTGGTGCAGGTAATTATGGTATGGCTGGCAGAGCTTTTAATCCACGGCTATTATTTATGTGGCCAAATGCTAAAATATCGGTAATGGGTGGTGAGCAAGCCGCAACTGTGCTAGTTACTGTAAAACAAGATCAATACATTGCAAGAGGTAAAGAAATGCCACTCGAAGAAATTGAGAAAATGCGCAAACCTATTCTTGAAAAATATGAAAGAGAAGGCTCAGCATATTACAGTACTTCACGCATTTGGGATGATGGAATTATTGATCCTGTTGACACACGTAAAGTTATAGCCATGGGAATTTCATCATCATTAAACCGGAAATTTCCTGAGCAGAAATTTGGTGTGTTTAGAATGTAATTGTGATTTGCGAATTGAAGTGATTAACTAGCTTCTAACTTTAACAGATGAAAAAAAATTATAATACAATAACATATAAGCAAGTAAATAGCACGGCCTGGCTTTCGCTAAACCGACCAGAGGTGCACAATGCAATGAATGAAGAAATGATTGCTGAGTTAACAGCTGTGTTCAATTCATTAATAGATGAGCATGGCATAAGAGCTGTTGTGCTTAGTGGAAATGGTAGTTCATTTTGTGCCGGAGCCGATTTAAACTACATGAAAAGTATTGCAACCTTAGGTACCAAAGAAAATATAGAGGATGGCAAAAAATTAGCAAATATGTTTAGTTCTGTTTATAATTGCCCAATTCCAACAATTGCTGTTGTACATGGAGCTGCATTAGGAGGAGCAAATGGACTATTGGCAGCCTGCGATATTGTAATTGCTGAAAAAAATACAAACTTCGCTTTTAGTGAGGTCAAATTAGGAATTGCCCCAGCCACCATAGCTCCATTTGTATTTAAAAGAATAGGGGAGTTTGGTGCCAAAGAATTAATGTTGACCGGTAAAAGGTTTAAGGCTAAAGAAGCTCAAAAATGGAATTTGGTTAACCATGTTTATGATGGTCAAAATGAGGAAAGCCCGTTAGTTGGAATACTTAAGCAATTTGAAAGTAGTGCTCCTCAAGCTGTAAAAGAAACTAAAACATTAATAACAACCATTCTTGGAAAAGATATAGAAGAAGGGATTGAATATACAAGTAAGCTAATTGCTAAGCTACGGGCTTCTGATGAAGGTCAAGAAGGTATGGCATCTTTCTTAGAGAAAAGAAAACCAAATTGGGTAAATGAATAACATAGTAAAAATGAATAATTGTAAATATTATAATATAAGGATGGTCTACAAATATTTCTCGCAAAGGCGCTAAGACGCCAAGAATTTGCAGTTAACTATATATCTATAATTGATATTTCTGGTATTGTAAATTAGAGTTTTATTCATTTTTACACAACAAATACAATCTACATAATTGCTAGTAACAATATATAACACATGAAACGAACATGCCAAAGAACATCGACAAATAAGAGAATAACAATATTTTTCTCTGCGTCTTTGCGCCTTTGCGAGAAATTATAACACCATGAAAACATTCAATAAAATACTAATTGCCAACCGTGGCGAAATTGCTGTACGAATAATTAAATCAGCAAACAAACTGGGGATTGATACGGTGGCAATATATTCAGAAGTTGATAATGATTCACTTCACATGCGAGTTGCTGACGAGGCATACTGTATTGGTGAACAGGAGCTTAGCGACACATATCTAAATATTGAAAAAATAATTGAAGTAGCCAAAAAATCTGGTTGTGATGCACTGCATCCAGGTTACGGATTTCTATCAGAAAGTCCATTACTTGTTGATGCTTGTAATAATGCCGGAATTACTTTTATAGGACCAAATACCAATGCCATAACATTGATGGGTAATAAAATCGAAGCCCGTAAATTTGTGAAAGAGTTAGGAGTTCCAATGACTGAAGGAATTACTGGTGATCCAAGTACGCTTCTTAAAAATGCTCACACAATAAAACTTCCCATTCTTGTAAAAGCAGCAGCCGGCGGTGGTGGTAAAGGGATGCGAATTGTAAACGACCCTGATGAACTGGAAGATGTATTAGAGTCAACAGCCCGCGAAGCTCTAAATTACTTTGGAGATGGGTCTATTTTTATTGAGAAATATATTGAAGAACCACGACATATCGAATTTCAGGTAATTGGCGATAATTACGGTAATGTAATACACCTTTTCGAAAGAGAATGTACCATACAACGACGCTATCAAAAAATAATTGAAGAATCACCTTCACCAACTCTTACCCCCGAGGTTCGTGAAAAAATGGGAAAATCTGCCATTGATATTGCAGCTAAAGTAGGTTATAATAGTGTTGGAACAATTGAGTTTTTGGTCGACAAAGACCTTAATTATTATTTTCTAGAAATGAACACACGTATCCAGGTTGAGCATCCTGTTACCGAATTGGTAACCGGTATCGATTTGGTTGAAGAGCAAATTCTTGTTGCTGCAGGTAATAAACTTCGATTAAAGCAAGAAGATATAACACAAACGGGTCATGCAATTGAAAGTCGAATTTATGCCGAAGATCCGGCCAATAATTTCATGCCATCACCAGGCAAAATAATACTACTCAAATTTCCCGAAGGCAAAAACATTCGAATCGACACATCCATCGATAAAGCAACAACAATTCAAAGCTTTTTCGACCCCATGATTAGCAAGCTAATTGTTTGGGGATCAAGTCGCCAAATTGCAATTGATGACAGTATTGCTGCACTTAAAAATTTCATCATTCATGGTATTAAAACCAATATACCGTATTTGATTAACGTATTGCAGCACGAGGCTTTTGGTAGTAACCAGCTGTCAACAAAATTTTGTGATGAGCATACCGATGCCATTCTTGACACCATAATTAAGTCGCAAAAAAATATCGACAATATAATTCCAATAACGGCACTTGCACTCGCAACCATCAACAATAATAACCAGCAAACCAACTCAAATACATGGCAAGAAATTGGCTATTGGCGCAATGTAATGAACCTGAGTTTTGAAATTGATGAAGTTGAAGAAACTCTAGAATTAGAAAATATTAACCATAATAATTATAATTTTATTTATCACGATAGTCATTTCATGGCACAGTTAATTTCAAAAACTGAGGGTGAGGTTAAATTCATTATTGGAGACCAAACTGTCGTAGCTGTTGTTTCTACCAACAATTTTGGAGACAGTTTTGTGAGCATTAACGGCCTGCTATTCAATTTGAAAAGGACTGATATTCTTAGTCCAGGTGATGGATTTTTCGTAAGTCATGATGATGGCGAAGGCAGCCTTTTCGCACCCATGCCCGGCAAGGTTATTAAGGTAAATGTAAAGGCTGGCGATAAAGTTACGCGTGGCACAATTCTTTTGATTGTAGAGGCCATGAAAATGGAAAATAATATCGTTGCAACGCATGATGGCATTGTTGAAAAAGTTGCTGTTAACGAAGGCGACATGGTTGATACCGAGGTGCAACTAGTTGTACTTGTGGATGTTGATGAAGATTAGATTTTTGCGATGTGCGCCCTTGTCTGCCTGCATTGTATTTCGGCAGTCAGCCGGGCTATCCGTTTTTAGTTGTTTTATCCCGTTTGTATTTTTATAAGCAACAAGTGGGCTTCCTTGTGTCAGCCTCCTTTTGCTAATAAAAATATCAACGGTATTTCAACAATCTAACACTTCTATCCCTGTCGCCATACCTCGTTATATACAAACGATTCTAAATTCAACAAACACCATCGTTAATGTGTAAAACTCAATAAGTTTTTACTAACTTGCGCCTTCAAATTCAATTTGCATCATTTATCAGGGCAATAACATAAAAAAATAAACCATGAATTTTGATTTAACCGAAGAGCAAGAATTAATCCGCGAAACAGTTCGAGATTTTGCCGAACGCGAAATAAAACCATTGGCACAAGAATTGGACGAAAAGGCCGAATTCTCATATGAGTTAACAAAAAAAATTGGCGAAATGGGATTGTTCGGAATGAATATCCCTGAACAATATGGCGGCCAAGGTTTAGATACATTGTCATATATAATAGCTGTTGAAGAACTTGCCCGTGTTGATGGTTCGCAAGCAGCAACCCTTGCCGCTCATAATTCACTGGGAATAGGTCCGCTAATGAGCTATGGTACCGAAGAGCAAAAAATGAAATATTTGCCTCAGCTATGTACTGGTGAAGCATTATGGAGTTTCGGACTTACCGAAGCTGGTGCCGGTTCCGACTCGCGAGGAAGTAAAACAACAGCTGAAGTTGATGGCGATCAATGGGTAATCAATGGGTCTAAAATTTTCATTACCAATGCTTCTGTTGATATTGCAGTTGGATGTACTGTTCAGGCAGTTTCAGGCGAAAAGGATGGAAAAAAGATATTTACTACAATTATTGTTGAAAAAGATACACCAGGATTTAAGCGTATTCCAATGCACGGTAAAATGATGTGGAGAGCTTCAGATACAGCCGAATTGTTTTTTGATGATGTAAGAGTCCCAAAAGAAAATATTCTTGGTAAAGAAGGTCAAGGCTCACATATTATGCTTCATACTTTGGATGGTGGTCGATTGTCAATTGGAGCCATGGGATTAGGTTTGGCACAGGGAGCATTCGAAATGGCTCTTGCTTATGCCAACGAACGTAAACAGTTTGGTAAGCCAATTTCAAAATTTCAAATTAATGCTTTCAAGTTGGCCGATATGGCTCTTAAAATAGAGCTAGCACGTAATCTGCTTTATAAAGCTTGTTGGCTAAAAGATGAAGGAAGACCATATAGTAAAGAGGCAGCAATGTCAAAATTATATTGTTCCGAAGTTGCAAAAGAGGTTGCCGATGAAGCTGTACAAATACATGGCGGTTATGGTTTAATGAAAGATTATGATATTGAACGATTTTATCGCGACCAACGCTTACTACAAATTGGCGAGGGAACATCAGAGATTCAACGTTTAGTAATATCACGACTAATAGGTTGTTAAATAATTATCAAGAAATATAACAAAATAAAATATGAATAAAGTAGTTAAAAATGCACTGGAAGCTATTGAAGGAATGTGCGATGGGCAAACCTTTATGCTTGGCGGATTTGGTTTATGCGGTATTCCCGAAAACACAATTAACGCTCTTTTTGATTTAGATTTAACAAACCTAACTTGTATTTCAAATAATGCAGGAGTTGATGGTTTTGGGCTTGGTAAATTACTTAGAAAACACCAGATAAAGAAAATGATTTCGTCATATGTTGGCGAAAATAAGGAGTTTGAACGCCAAATGCTCTCAGGTGAACTGGATGTTGATTTAATCCCACAAGGCACCTTGGCCGAGCGAATTAGGGCAGGAGGAGCAGGAATTCCAGCTTTTTATGTGCCTGCCGGTTATGGAACAGAAGTAGGTGAAGGTAAAGAATCAAGAGAATTTAACGGTAAAATGCATTTACTTGAGCATGCCTTAACTGCAGATTTTGCCATTGTAAAAGCCTGGAAAGGCGATACCATGGGTAATCTTATTTATCGTGAAACCGCAAATAACTTTAATCAACCAATGGCTATGGCAGGTAAAATAACCATCGCTGAAGTTGAAATACTGGTCCCAGCTGGTGAACTTAATCCAAATGAAATTCATACGCCTGGTATTTTTGTTCAAAGGATATTCCAGGGAGTGGACTATGAGAAGCGGATTGAGTTTGAAACTGTTAGCGAGTAATCAGAGTTTATCCATAGTGTCCGATTTCATCGTTATTCTTGTTTTGAAAACAGTCGTTTACAACAGTAAACTCCTTGATTTTCAAAACTGCAAAAACCTCGAACTCGAACACTCTGAATGAAACTCTGAAATATATTGACAGACTAATTATTACTTGCCACACTAAAATAGTTGAGTTTTAATTTTAAAAAAGAAAAAAATGAGTTTAGATAAAAACGGAATAGCAAAAAGAATAGCACAGGAACTACAAGATGGTTATTATGTAAATCTTGGCATTGGTATACCAACTTTGGTTGCTAATTATGTTCCCCAAAACATAGATGTTGTATTACAATCAGAAAACGGATTGTTAGGAATTGGACCGTTCCCTAAAAAGGGAGAAGCCGACCCCGATTTGATAAACGCCGGAAAACAAACAGTTACTACCATTGCTGGGTCTTCCTTTTTTGACTCATCAATGAGCTTTGCCATGATACGTGGTGGGCATGTTGACTTAACAGTGTTGGGGGCATTTGAAGTAACCGACAAAGGCGATATTTCGTCATGGAAAATTCCTGGTAAAATGGTAAAAGGGATGGGGGGAGCAATGGATTTAGTTGCTGCTGCCGAAAACATTATTGTTGCCACAACCCACACAGATAGGGCAGGTAATCCAAAACTTAAAACATCATGCGACCTACCTTTAACAGGAGTTAACTGTGTTAAAAAAATAGTTAGCGATTTAGCCGTTATCGAAGTAACTGATGCCGGTTTCAAGTTGCTGGAAAGAGCTCCAGGCGTGAGTGTTGAAGAAATTATAGAAAAAACAGGAGCACCACTTATAATTGAGGGTGATATTCCAGAAATGGCACTTTAGTTATTATTATTTATTAATATCTTTTAATATATTATTTACTTCTTCTTCGGTATTGTGAAGCTTGTTTTTACAAATTTTAATAAGCTCTGCAGCTCGCTTAACTTTAACAGATAGTTCATCAACATTTACATCTTCATTTTCAATACTTGAAACTATTTCTTCAAGTTCTGAAATGGCTTGGGTATATGGTATTTCTTTTTTCATATTATTTCTTTTTTAATGATTGCACTTTACTGGTAAAGCTTCCTTCATAAGTCTGAGTTTCAACTAAATCATCAACTTTTAGTTTTTTGGCATTAAGAATCATTTTTCCGTTGTGTGATGTAATACTATAACCCCTTTTAAGTATGTTTTGCGGATCTAAAAGTCGGAGTTTATCTGCCAATGATATTAATAGTGTTTCGTTTGATAGTACATTAGTTTTCACAGATGTTATTAACTGTTTTTCTGATTGCCTTATTCTATTTTTTTGAAAAGAAATTTTCTGTTGCGGTTTATAAAAAAGTATTGACGACAAATCTGCAAAGGCCATTTTCTTACTTTGAATAAATGAAATAGAAACCCTATTAAAAGCATGAGCTGTTGAGGTAACCCATGTTCTGTTATTATTAATTAGACTGTCAGCATTATTTTTTAAAGTTACTCCAATATTATTAAGGTTAAGTTTTTCATTATTTGTTATTTGCTTTGATTTATTCACAAGAGTGTTTTGCGCATCTTGTATTCGTACAGAATAATTATGGAATTTTTGAATTAAATAATAACCAACATCTGTGGGTGTAATTTTATTCTTAAAAGCAACCAACTCAACAACGGTTTCATTTGTAGCATGGCCAATACCGGTAATAACCGGAAGGGGAAAAAGCGCTACCGCTTTTGCAAGTTTATAATTATCGTAGCTGCTTAAGCCTACATCACCACCACCACCGCGAATAATAACAACAACATCAAAATGCTTTTGTGCTTTTTTAATTAAATTTAACTGCTCTGTAATTGAACTTATTGCGCCTTCGCCTTGCAGCAGAGCAGGAAAAAGCATATGGAAGAAGTGATAACCCCAATCATTTTCATTAATTATTTTGGTAAAATCATGATAACCTTTACTGGTTTCCACCGAAACAACTGCTATCCGCTGCATTAGCAAAGCTGGCATTATTTGTTTGTTCTTATCATAAATGTCCAGCTCCTTAAGCATCTTTATTGATAGTAGTTTTTCTTTGGCCATTTCACCTAACGTGAACGATGGCTCAATATCGCTAATGTGTAACCCTAATCCATATACTGGGTGATAACTTACTGAGGTTCTTATTAATACTGTCATGCCATCTGACAGTGGCTCTTTCGCAATACTTATGAATTTATTGTTTATATCATTAAATTGTCCTGCCCAAATTGTAGCACGTATCTGCGCAAGCACAACTCCATTTTCTTTTTCCACAAGGTCAGGATAACAATGCCCACTTTTAGGGTAGTAATTAAGCTTTGCAATTTCGGCCCTTACCCAATACGATCGCGTGTAGGTTTTTTTAATAACCGACTCAATACTCTGTGTTAATTCTAATAGAGAGTAGTATTTATTAGGATTTTGTTGCTTCGTTTTATTCAAACTTTGTTATAATTAATAGAGAATAGATAAGATGCTGGTTTACGGAATTTCATCAATTTTATTTAAATGCGAATTTAATATTATTATTAGAAATATCTTAAATAAATCATTATACCATGCAACATAATTTAGTTTATCGTTGTCCTATTTCTGCACAATTGATAAATATATAAATTGTATCTTAAATTAAAATTTAGATTCATACTTTCTTAATAATCATTATGTTAATATTTAGGAAATTAAGTGCTTAATGGAATTAAATTTGTATGTTTGTAACCTTAATTATTTAATAAATGGCTAATATTATTAACTTTTCAGATGCCGCATCAATCGGACTTCACAGCATGATAATTATAGCAAAATCGGATAAGCCGATTAATGCTATTCAACTATCAGAAAAACTTGGCAAATCGAAGCATCACATTGGGAAAATTTTACAACGACTTGTAAAAGACGGTTTGCTTACTTCAACGCGTGGTCCATCTGGAGGTTTTGAAATAATAGTCGATCCAAAGGAAATTACACTTTATGATGTATATACTTGCATTGAAGGAAAATCACGAGTAAAATTGTGCTCGGAAGATCATCATATTTGCCCTGTTGATAAATGCATTAGAAAGAACCTCATAAAAAGGCTCTCGGATGAGTTTATTTCATACATGGATAGTCAGAAGTTGAGTGATTATTTATAAATTCTTAATTCTTCTTCACCACCCAATATGCGGGATTTTGTTTTGAAGTCCCTTTCCAAATCTCAAAATGTAATTCGGTCTTCCCTTTTAGGTTTGTATGAATTTGCCCAATTGTTTCTTTTGTATCAACCTCATCACCTTTTTTTACAAACACTTTGTCTAAATTTGAATAAACCGTAAAATATTCACCATGCTTAATAATTATAGCGAGGTTAGTATTTGATATTTTAGTAATACTAACAACCTTACCTTTAAACACAGCCCTTGCCTCACTATTTTTGGCAGTTACTATATTAATTCCATTATTTTTTGTTTTCACCTTTTTAAGTACTGGGTGATTATGTACACCATAAGTCTCTGATATTACTCCACGTTGAGTTGGCCAAGGTAATCGACCTTTATTAGCTACAAATGAAGATGTTAGTTTTTTTTCGGAAGGTGTTAGGGCATATGTTTTACCAGTAGTTACATCTTTTTTAGGGGCAATTTCTGCTGCAATTATTTTTTCAATTTGACGTGCCAGTTGTTTCCTTTGTTTTTCTTTGTTTCTAATGGATGTTCTTAATTGCTTTTCTTTAGATTGAAGATCTTTTTTAATTTTTGTTTTTTGCAACTGTTCCTTTTCCAGTTCGTAAATTTCAGCCTGCTCATTTCCCAACAGTTTGTTCTTTTTTAATTTTTCACTTTTAAGTTGATCAAGCAGTTCATTTTTCTCTTTTTCAGTTTCTTTTATGCGTTCAGCTTCTTTCCTGATATAAGTGCTTATCTGGTCGAGGTATCGCATGCGCTGATACGCCTGATTTATATCTTCGGCCGAGAAAAGAAAAATGAGTTTGCTATACGATGTACTATATTTGAATGCATGCCATGCTATTTCAATATATTTCTCCTTAAGAGTAGTAAGTTGTTCATTAAGTTTTAGAAGAGAAGATTCTGTTGTTTCAATTTTAATATTTAAATAATACATCTCACTTTTAAGGGTTGCCAATAAATCAATACGGGTGTTAATTTTTACATTTATAAGCCTAAGTTGGCTTACTGTTGCCGTTTTGTTTGATTTTGTTTCGTTTAAAAGTTTATTGGTATAGGCAATTTCGCTCTCAAGTTTTTTGCGTTTCACTTCAAGATCCTTTTGGCTTTCCTGCGAAAAAACAGAAAGACTAAAAAGTAATACAATGAATATGCAAAAATACTTAATGTTCATTTTTGTATTATATAATTGTTAACCATTAAAACAATTTCTCATATTTGCTGGGGATTCTGAACGGGAAATTAAGTGGATTATTTAAAGTTATTTTATTAAAATCAAGATCAATGACAATGGATTTTTGAGAAGTTATTTCGATGCGAATTTTTGATGGAAATAGCTGATCATCAACTTGTATATAATCGCTATAATACACCTGTAGTTTATTATTCTCATCTTCACCACGTTCCTTGACATCAATTCGAGCAATGCGATATGTATCAGGATAAAGCCAAATTTGCTGCACAAGAACCCTTGTGTCTATTTCCCCGCTTTTTATGTAACGTCTTATTTTTCTTCTCTCACGAATTGTCATCCGATACAAGCCGTTATCAACACTCGACCTAAACTTATTTACATCGTATTGTGTTAAATCATTTCCGATGAGCATTGATTGCAATAACGAATAATCTATTGTGGTATTCAGCAAACTATCAACCAGATTGTATTCGCCAGAAAAATAAGTTTTGTTAAGCCGGTTAATAAATTTTATTGAATCGTTAGTAAGCAATACTCTAGCAGCCTCAATTCCCAAGGCCGGAGTAATTGACATCCATATCAAACTATCATCTTTTATCCTAAGTTGTCCGCGTAAATTTGTCGTGTTTTTACCTTGTCCATAAACCAAAGTAAACTTAGCACTTAGGTAATCAAATGTCATTTGATTTTCAAGCATTTTTGCATATAAATACGAAAAACCATGCTCTTTTATGGATGTTTTAAGAACATGCTTTTTAGACTTGCATGAAGATGTAAATATTGCCAAAGTAACAAACAGAATGAGCAATAATTTATGGGTATTGTTATTCATTATCTTTTATTTTTCCATCCAGAAATTCTGAAAAATCATTTTTCTCACCTGCCTGTTTCCAATATTTCAGAGCATCTTCTTTTTTGCCCAATTTGATAAGTATGTCGCCATAGTGCTCACACACTACACCACTTTTATTTCCGCTATTATTATATGCTTTTTCAATCCACTCAAGTGCATGTTTGTAATCCTCCAATTTGTACAACACCCAAGCATAAGTATCCAAATTATTACTATTGTAAGGATCAATGGTAACAGCTTTTGCAGCCATTTCTTTTGCCTTATCAAGGTTCTCATTCCTAAGCGATAAATAATACGAGTAATTATTTAGTACAACCGCATTTTCAGGATTTAATTTTAGTACTTTTTCGTAAGCAGAGTATGATGCATCGTAGTTTTCTAACTCGTTGTAGGTATCACCCAATGTTGAATAAAACTGCTCCAGTAAAGCATTGTTATTTATCACAAACTCTTTTCCCGATTCAAGAAACGCCTTTGCTTTTACAAAATCTTTAATCTGATAATTTCCAATTCCGGCAAAAAAGTAGGGGAGAGGGTAATTTGGAAAATAGTCGATGCACTCTTCCGAATCATCAGCTAGCGCTTGGTTATCCTCAAGATATAAATCACAAAATAATAATTGTTCCCATATTACATAGGTTACATTTTTCGACTTGACGATTTCCTTAAAAAGTGGCCTTGCTTTTTCATACTCTCCGTTTTCGTAAAGCATTGATGCATAAAATGTATTAGCCATCGGGTCATCAGCATGAACCTTCATTAAGATTTCTGATAACTCAAGAGCCTGTTTTTTTTGTTCATCTGATAATTCACCACGGTAATAACCAACCAATAAGTTAATTTTGGTTTTAAGATCAAGTGATTCATTTGATAATCCCAACTTTAATTCATCGTACGACTTTTCTTTTTCGCCAAGTTTATCATAATAGTCGGCAAGAGAAATATGAACATATGGATCGTTTGGATTTATTTCCACTATTTTATTGTAAGCCCAAATAGCCTTTTCACCAAAATTGTTTTTCGAACAGTACTCAGCTAACAATGCATAATACCTTGGGTCATCGGGGTTTGTGGCTATTAGTTTTTCGTACTCCACAATCCCAGCTTCCGGATTACCCAGTTTTGAATGGAAGTCCACCTTCTGAATGGTCATTCGTTCGTTAACTCCAACCATTTCTTCAAGCTTATCATAAGCATCAATTGCGTTACTATAATCGCCGGTAAATTGATAAGCAAAGGCAAGTTCATAAAGGAAATTTAAATCATATGGGTTACCTTCAACTAATTCCTCATAGGCTTGAACATATTCATCGTATTTTTCATTTATCCGTAAAATTTTAGCATAATATGCTTTGTACCAAATGTTATCGGGCTTGATTTTAATTGCTTTTGTTGCATCAATTAATGCCTCATCAGTTCTTCCCAATGAAGTTAGTACGCGAGCTGACTCATAGTAGGCAGCATCATCATTTGGGTTTATTTCTAGTGCTTTTTGAAATAGCTCTAGAGCCTCTAGTAGATTCCCTGTTTCTTTTTTTATTAACCCTTGGGCAAATAAATCGGCTTCATCGTACCTTTGTTTTTCGGTAAGTTCTTTATTCTTATGCTTTCTTTTTTCTCTTTTACTCTGTGCATCAGCAGTAAATGATAAAAAAATAGTAATCAGAATTAGTATTGTGGTAGTATGTATTTTCATTTGTTATGGTTAACTTTTAACATTCAAACTTTCAACCTACCTACGGCAGGCAGGCTTTATAAACTCATTTCCCAGTATGTCCAAAGCCACCAGCTCCTCTTTCTGTTTCTGACAATACCTCAACTTCTTCCCACTGTGCTTGTACGTGGCTCGAAATAATCATCTGAGCAATCCGCTCACCGTCAGAAATTGTAAATGCAGAATTTGAAAGATTAACTAAAATAACTTTGATTTCACCCCTGTAATCAGCATCAATAGTACCAGGTGTATTTAATACCGTAATACCGTGTTTGGCTGCTAACCCACTACGAGGTCGTACCTGAGCTTCGAAACCTACAGGCAATTCCATAAAAAGACCTGTTGGAATTAAAGTCCTCTCAAGGGGTAATAACTCAATAGGTTGATCGAGGTTGGCTCGTAAGTCCATGCCTGCTGATGCAGATGTTTCGTATTTTGGTAATTGGTGTTTTGATTTGTTTACAATTCGTACGTTCATCAAGAAAAGTATTATTAGTTTGATTTAATCACATAATTAATATGTGCAAAAATAGTTAAAATTGAATGAGGGTTAAGACTATTGATTTGGCTATGGTAACCGATCACTATAAACTATACTTCTATCTCAATATCGTACGCATCAAGCAAGCCAACAATACCCTGAATTGAGAATTTGGCTTTTTTGATTCTGTTTGTTTCAGGATTAATAGAGTAATTGTATGAAGTACGCAAATCTGCTTTTTCCAGTATTGTATTTTCAAATACTGTTCCAACTAAATTGCAGTTGGCAAAAGTTGAATTAGTCAAATCCGATTCAACAAATTCTACTTCTTCAAGGGTACAGTTTTTGAAATATAGATTCTTTAATTTAAGTTTGTAGAAGGACGAAAAATTTAAAACACAATCTTCGAAGGTAAATGATAACAAAAAATTATTGCAATCATCAAAATGTAATCCAAGTAATTTACAGTTTTTGAATTTCACATCCCTAAAAGCTGTGTTGTTCAATTTTGCCATACTCAAATCACAATTATCAAATTCACAATTGGTAAAATAAACATCTGACAATTCGCAATTGGAGAAAACACAGTTTATAAAAGTACAACCATCGTATTCATCTGCAAGCTGACCACGATCTGCAAAACTGCTGCCTTTATAAACAGTATCTTCTACATATTTTTTACTCATTTTTTACCCCATTTCGACATACTAACCCTTGCGCTGTAAAGTACATGATAAAGTGAAGGTACAATAACGAGTGTGAGGAAAGTTGCAAAGGTTAAACCAAATATTACTGTCCAGCTCATTGGTCCCCAGAAAACGGCATTATCACCACCAAAATATATATCAGGATTAAATGTGTTGAAAAATGAAATAAAATCGATGTTAAAACCCGTTGCCAAAGGCATAAGGCCAAGAACAGTTGTAATTGCTGTTAATAATACTGGGCGTAATCGAGTTCTACCTGCATCTACAATACATTGTTTAGCAATTTCTATTGACATAAATTCACCTTCGGCAAGGCCAAGTTCTTCTTTCTTTCTTAATTTTAGAAGTCCAATATAATCTATTAGTACAATGGCATTGTTTACAACAACTCCTGCCAACGAAACTATTCCAATACCCGTCATTATAACGACAAAGTCCATTTTAAATGTGGCTAATCCGCCGAAAACGCCAATGGTACTCATAACCACACTAAACATAATAATGGCTGGTTTTACAAATGAATTAAATTGGGAGACTAAAATTATCATTATCAATGCCAATGCTATTATTAAGGCTTTGCTTAAAAATGCCATGGATTCTTCTTGCTCTTCTTGTTCGCCGGTAAATTTATATTTGCTACCAATAGGCATTGTATAATCTGCCATTATATCTTTTAGTTCGGTATTTATTTCATTTGCATTATAACCCTCAAGAACATTTGAATATATGGTGATAAGTCTGTTACGATCTTTTCGGGTAATGGCACCATAAGTTGAACTATAATTAAAGTCGGCAACAGCCGAAATAGGAACTTGTATAATTTTACCCGATGACTGGCTTCTGAAAGTAATGCGCTGATTTATAATGTCGGAAATATTATACCTGTATTTATCATCAAGTCTCATTACAATTTTATACTCATCCTCACCATCTTTAAAATCTGATATTTCTTTTCCAAACAATGAAGTACGAATAGCATCGCCTACCTGGCCTGTTGATAATCCATAACGACGAGCTTTTTCGCGATCGATATTTACTATTAGTTCTGGCTTGCCCACATCAAGGTCAATTTTTAACCCTTCGATACCAGGTACATTTGCTTTATTTATCTCAGCTCTGATATCATCGGTAAGAAGTAATAATTCATCAAAATCACTTCCGCTAATTTCAAGATTTATAGGTTTGCCAGTAGGTGGACCCTCTGATTGTTTTTCAACCGAAAGTGTTATACCAGGATATAAACCAACCAAAGCATCAGATAAGCGTTTGAGAGTTTTTGAAGTATTTTTACCACCCCTATCTTTATAATCGATAAAATTAATTGTAATTATCCCTTTGTTTGGTGCGCCGCCTCTACCAGTAAATCCTTCATTTTGCCCAACAGCTCCATTACCGGTTACAGTTAATACCGACTCAACAATATCCATATCTGGTTCTAATACTTTGAATACCTTTTCTTCGAAAACGCGCATAACCGAGTCGCTTACTTCCACATCAGTACTTATTGGCATTTCAGCTATTACATTAATTAGTTTTGGATCGGATGAAGGGAAGAATTCAATTTTTGGATTGCTTCCAAAATAAAATTGGATGGTAATAATCATCAATAAAATTGTACCCACCAATAAATATACTGGAGTTAGTCCTTTTAAGGCAAACTCAATAAATTTAGTGTATGTATTTTCTAGCCAAACAAGTGCAACTTTTTGAAACCACAAAGCAAGTCGCGAAAGAAATAGAAGATTCGTCAATCCAATAAATGCAAATATCAATAACAATGTACCAACCCAATTTATCTTTAATACATAAAATAGTAAGGCTACAATTACTAGCACTCCCATTAAAATCATACTTCGTTTTGGCTTTGGCAGACTTACATTTTCGCCTTTTTTATAGAAATCGGTAAAAATTACCGGGATTATTACGAGTGCAACAAACAGTGATGATGAAAGTACGATTATCAGCGTTAGAGGCATATACGACATAAATTCGCCCATTATACTTTTCCAAAAAAGAAGAGGAAAGAAAGCAGCAAGCGTTGTTGCTGTTGACGAAATAATTGGCAGTGCCACTTCGCCGGTTGCTTGTTTTGCTGCCTCAAGCAACGGATATCCTTTATCAACAAACCGATAAATATTTTCGGTTACAACAATGGCATTATCAACCAGCATACCAAGTGCAAGTATCAATGAAAATAGCACAATCATATTAATACGGTAATCCATTAATCCCATTATCATAAACGACAAGAACATTGACATGGGGATTGCGAAGCCAACAAAAAGTGAATTTCTTGTACCTAAAAACAGGAATAGTATGAAAACAACAAATATTACACCCATGATAATGCTGTTTTCAAGATTGCTTAACTGCATTTTAACTTGGTCAGATTGATCGTTGGTAATTGTTACAACGAGCTTTTCAGGAATAAGTCCATTTAGTTTGGCCTCATCAAGCATATCCATAACCTGCGAAATAGTTGAAAGAAGATTTTCGCCGCTTTTTTTCACAACCTGAAGTGATACAACAGGTTGGCTATTTAGGTAGGCATAGCTATCACGGTCCTTAAGTCCGTATTCAACATAACCAATGTCGCGTAAATAAACAATATTCCCTTTCTCACTTTTTACAATTATATTTTCAATTTCGGCGGGATCGGTAAATTCACCAATAATTCTAATTGTTCGTTTAATATTACCCAATCTCATGTCACCACCCGACAACGAAATATTTTCGGCTGTAACAGCATTTTCTACATCTGTAAAGCTAACTTGCAAAGAGCTCATTAAAAATGGGTTAAGGATAATTTTAACCTCTTTATCAGTTATTCCTGTTAAATTAACTTTTGATACTTCAGAAATAATCTCAAATTCATCCTTCATGTCTTCGGCAAATTCCTTTAGCTCAACTACACTGTAATCGCCAGATAAGTTTACGTTTACCACCGGGAATTCAGAAAAGTCAATATCTTCAACTGTAGGGTCAAAAGGCAGATCATCAGGAAGTTCACTTTTGGCTTTATCAACAGCATCTTTCACATCCTGTAAAGCAACTTTAATATCAACATCAGTGCGAAACTCAACAAAAATACTTGAGGCATCTTGGCTCGAAACCGATGTTAAATCTTTGATACCCTTTACGGATTCAATTTCCTTTTCAAGTGGCCGTGTAATTAAATTTTCAATATCAACAGGAGGGTTTCCAGGATATACCGTTTGTACCATAACGGTTGGGATACTTATTTCGGGGAAAAGCTCCTTTGGAAGGGAAACATATGAGTAAAAACCAAATAATATCGTTACCACCGTAATGAGGTAAACAGTATTTTTATTGTTAAGCGCCCATGAGGAAAGCCAAAAATTTCTTACAACTTTATCCTTATTTTTATTTTCTATTTCATTCATCTGCTACAAACTATTTATTTTGAACGATTGCTTTGTATGTGCCTTTTTGTAGAAAAATTAATCTACAATTGTAACCACCGAACCATTGGAAACAGTATTATATCCATCGGTAATTATTATATCTCCGGGTTTCAAACCACTGGTAATTTCAGTTTTATCTTTGTACGAAATTCCGGAATTAATATATTTTTTAGATGCTATTTTATCTCCATTATCATTTTTGATTTCAAAAATAAAAGACCCTTTTGCATCTTCTTTTATAATAATTGAAGGGAGAACTATTGCCTTATTTGTATTATAATCATTAATTAGTACGTTGGCTAACAGGTAAGGTTTAAGCTCTCCGTTTTTGTTGTTTATTTTTATCTTAACCACAAAAGTTCTGTCTTGTTTATTTATAATATTTCCGGTACGGTAAACAGGCTCACTAAGTTTTATCGCTGGAAAAGACGGAAATGAAATATCAACAATATCCCCCTTTTTAATTATTGGAAGATACGCTTCGGATAGTTTTAAGGTAACATAGAGTTCATCAATATTTACTATTTGCATAAACTGCATACCCGGACTTGCCAATTCACCTTTTTTTAGAAAAATATCTTCAACAATTCCGTCAATTGGCGATTTTATTATTGCCATATCGTATTGAGCATTTAGCGTATTTAATCTATTTGTAAGATTGTCAAAGTTGTTTTTGACTTCCAAAAATTGCCTTTCAGAGCCTATATTTTTATCCCATAATACTGATTGCTTATCATAAATTGTTTTGGCAAGATCCAATTGGGTTTTAACTTCGCTAATTGAGTTTTCGATAATTGTGGTGTTAAGCTTTGCAAGCAGCTGACCCTTTTTAACATACTCACCCTCTTGTACATTAACAGAAATTATTTGACCGTTAACCTCAGGACTTATGAATGCATCGTCAATACTTTCGAGTTCTCCAGTGGCAGTAAAGTTATGAAAAAATGGTTGTGATATTACCGTTTCTACTTTAACAGGAATAGCGATTCCGGTGTATACACCTTTGGATATTTCTTTTTTAATGGCAGTTATTTTTTTATTTAGCTCTTTAACTTGTTCTTTGTATGATTCAAGTTTTTCGGTGGATGATTTACCATCTTCACTTGACGAACAGGAGACAATGAAAAGACTAATTATTATTATTATTAAAAAACGGTTCATGCTATTTTATTTTATATTGTTCTACTTGTTAATTATTGTTTGTGGTTATTTTAATGATATGTTAATTTGCCGAAATTTCTGATTAAGCAGTTTTCGTCCCTTATCACTAACTAATCCGAAAAGGTTATATTTAAATATTTCAGAAAACAAATCAGGCGAAACTATTTCTTGTACACTAAAGATATTCGAATTCATAATACCTTCTATTCGCATAAGGCTAAGGCGCGATATTATGTCTTCGTTAATATCACTACGATAAAGCCCTTCCTTTTTACCTTTTATAAGGTTGTTAATAATACTTTCAAGAATTCGTTTGTGCTTAATTTTTTGAAAGTGAGAAAAAATTTCAGGATAGTATTTTTTAAGATCATAAACAAAAGCAGGTTTATGATTTTTAATCATTTCCACCTGAGAATCATAAAAATTAAAAAGATCATCAATGGCATTTGAACTTTGGTTTTCTAGTATGGAAAGGTCCATTTTATTTTCGCAGGAGTTGTGCTCCAACACTGCCCAAACAAGCTCTTTTTTATCTTTAAAAAATTGGTAAAGAGTTTTTTTTGAGATTGTTAGATGACGGGCAACATCATCCATAGTTATGCTTTTAATACCATACTCAAGATATAGCTTCGCAACTTTTTCGGTAATTGTTTTTTCTTTTTCGTCCATACTTATTAAAATTTAGTTAGGATTCTTTCGAGTTCCTCACCAGTTTTTAACAATAAAAGTGCAGCGTTTATGTATTCATTTTCTGCATTTAAAAACTGATTATGTGTATTGAGGATATCTAAACTTGTTGCCATCCCCTCAACATATTTTTGCGTAGTTTTATTATATATTTTTTCAGCTATTTCCCTACTTGTTTGTTTATTTTCGTAAACCCTATATGCATTTGTGTATTCGTTTAATGCTGCGTTATACTGGAGGTTTAATTGTGTGGCAAGTTGAGTTTCCCTAACAGATACCTGATCGTATGCAATTTGAGCCATTTTAACCCTTGATCGTCTTTGACCACTTGAAATAATAGGAATTTCCATTTTTACCCCAAATGCTGAACTTGAATACCAGTCACCACCACCGAAAAAATCCCACTCATCACGTTGTGCCTGTGTTTGATAATATAAATTTGCAGAAAGCGAAGGCATATATGAAGCTTTTTGTAGTTTAATCTGTAGCCAGTTAAGCTCTTTTTGATTTATGAGTGATTTAAAATCAACATTTTGATTTATATTAAAGGGGTTAGCTAATAAGTCAGAATTGTGTCTATAGTCAATAATTCCTTCCATATCATCGGTAAGCACAACACTATCGGCATCATCTAATCCAAGATAAAATTTAAGAAATGCATGTGAAATAATTGACTGATTTTTTAAGTATAAGGCTGATGACTGAAGGTCGATAACCAATAAATCCAATTGGTCAACATCCGTTTCCTCGGCTAACCCAACATTATAAACCTCTCTGGTTTCGTTGGCAAGGTTACTTGTAATTCTTAAAGTTGAATCAACTATTCGTAAACCTTCAGCGGCTGATAATGCAGCATAATATGAATTGGCAACTTGTTGTTTTATATCAACTTTGTTTTTAAAGTAATCGGTATTTGTTTTTTCAAGATACTTTTTGGCTGCCTGCAGTCCAACAATATACTCACCACTAAATAGTAATTGTGATATAGAACCACCTAAGCTTGCATCGTATTTCGTGCCAAATTGTAACTCCATTGTTTTGGATGGATCGTTAAAATCAGGGATAATCATTACCGGCCGAGCAATATTATCATTATAATTTACTGATGCATTTATTTGTGGCAAACCTGTTGATGTCGACTCTTTAACTCGATATTTGGCCGATTCAATGTCTTTACTGGCAACTATAATATCGTAGTTGTTTTCCATGGCATAAGCCACTGCCTGTTTTATGGATAGGTGCCTAACCTCCTGAGACATAACTCCTGAGGCCATTATTGTGGCAATTATCACTAATATAAATTTATTCATATTAATACAATGATTTGTAAAATAAACGGCAAAGATATAAAAAAATAAACGCAGGAAACGATTTGTATAAAAATAGTTTATTTTGTACTGGTTTTGTACAAAGGAAGGATGTAATCCCAAATAACCACCATAATGATCTATAAAATCTTTATCTTTTCCATCTTATAATTATGACATATTTCTTCCGTAGCTATGGCTATGCAAGAAATATCTCATTTCAATAAGAAGAAAAATATTTTGATTTGAAAGGATCATTTTGATAGCTAATTGGTATAATTACTAATAAGTTTTATTGGCAAGCCGTTTTTTCATCATGGGAATACTTACAAAAAGGAAAAGTAATGTTATTGATGCCGGGCCAAATATTGTCCACCACAAATCTTGGTCAACAGCGACTGCGGTAAAGTATAATCCCCACCAAAAGAACATTTCACCTGTATAATTAGGATACTTTATAAGTACCCAAAATCCTTTTTGCAGGAGTTCTGTTTTACTCTTACCAGATTTAACATGAGCTCTGAGCGTATCATCAGCAGTTTTCTCAAGATATATTCCTCCCAATGTAAATAATACTGCAATAACTGTAAACCATGAAGTGGGAGAACTAATATCGGAATTAAATAAGTAATATACAGGAACCAGTCCTGAAAAAACTAAAGCTGTGGGTAATAGATGAATGGCAAAAAAACTAGTTGGCCAATGAAATTTGCCTGTTTTTTTTCGAATATTAATATAACGCCAATCTTCATCTTCCATTCCATCCCATTTTAGTATCCAATTCCAGGTAAGGCGTGTACCCCAAATAACAATTATTCCCCAAATTATTTTATAGTAAAAATCAATTTGGCCTGAATTAAAAAGCCAATAGATAACAATAAAGATAGGTGCTGCACTCCAGTAAGGATCGTAAACGCTTGAATTATTATTTCGTACACTAAAAATAAAAACAATAATCATTGCAACTCCATCTGCCAATGCTGTTTTCCATAATATATTAGCTATTGGGACATATTTTAATGTAAGTATGGCAGCTGTCAATGCAATTGAATAAATAACTAAAATATAGAGTAAGTCTTTAACTTTCTGTTTCATTTTGTACTTTGATTTTAATTATTCACTACAAAGGTGGGAATTAATTAACACTTAAGCGATATTTTATCGATAATTTGTTTTAATAATACTCACTATTATACCCAATAACCAACATTTAATATTTCTTTTATGGGTATTCAATATTGTGATTTTGATAATGCTCAAGGTTTCTTATTTATCAATTTTGATGTTATTTGCTTGACAAAGCCTATCTTTTATTGTATCTTTACAACAACTAATACCCATGGTGATATGAAAACTGATAAAAAAACTTTTCTGACCGCACCACTTCTATTCGCTGTTATATTTTTTGTGGTGTACTTGCTAATTCTTGTCGCTTCATTTTTTGGGTGTTGCACAGGGATTACTACTTTGTTTTATAGTAATATTGTATGGATATTATTTGGTCTTGGTGCAATTACATTTGCATTTTGCTTGAATAATATTTGTAACGAAAGTGGTGTAAATTCCGAATTTTATCCGCACCACAAACAGTTGCATAATTAGATTGCAAATAAAAACCGAACTGTAGTTTGTTTACTTACAGCCCGGCTTATTAATATGTTTGTTAAGACTAGTTTTTCTTTTCAAACATAACAATTTCGTTGGCAACAATTTCGGTAATGTATTTCTTGTTTCCATCTTTATCGTCCCATGAACGGTAAGTTATCTTTCCTGATAGGGCAACTTCTTGTCCTTTTTTCAAGTATTTTTCAGCAATAGTAGCTATGCCTCCCCAGGCAATAATATTGTGCCATTGTGTTTCTTCCACACGCTCACCATCTTTATCTTTGTAATTGTCAGAGGTTGCAAATGAAAATCTTACTTTGGTTTTGTTCTCGCCAAAAGTTGTTGTTTCAGGACTGTTTCCTAAACGTCCGATTAACTGTACTGAGTTTCTTAATGTAGTCATAATAGTAAATTTAATTAGTTAAAAAATATGTTAATTATTAATTTATTCATGTGTTGCGCTTCTATGATTAAGGTATGTGAAGCAGGTTTCAATTATTGTATGAACTAAATATGATGCAAACATACGGTGGTGGTTTTTCCTAAGTCGTATAATAAGCATTTACTTACGTTATTATACGTTTGTAAATGTTTAAAAATAATTAAAGGTCTAAGTACAAGCAGAATAAAATAACTTAATAAATACGACTTGTTTTAATAATATGCTAAGAAAATTGTATTTTGAGATAGTGATGGCTTTCAACAATGGCAGAGACTACAAATGTCAAATTTATAATTTACATTATTTGGGTCTACGTATTAACAAAAATTACTTAAAAACAAATTGGATTTATCTAAGGAACATATTTCTGACACTCTTGTAATCCACTTTCTCTACAAATCAAAATATCTCCATGCCCTTTAAAAAAATTCAAACTGTCTTTTGCAGAAAAAGAATAATACATTCGATAAATTGTTCCATTTTGAAATATTGTTGAATCGGAAACATCCAACTGTAAAACTGTAGAGCTGTCCTTGCATACATAGGTGAATACACTATTGTAGTATTTGTCTACAATAGTAGCTTTGAATTTTAGTAAACCTAGTCCTCTAAAAATCATAATCAACTTATTATTTACAGGATTAGGATATGCGACAACAAAATTATGAGGTATCTCTGGAATACCTGTACCAGTATTCCAACCGGTTGTATCTTTTATATATGTATTGTCTAAACTTACTGTGTCGGGAAAATCTAAAAGGTTGAATTCTTCCTCTGACCAGAAAACGTCTGTACTCCAGTCTCCATCATCTATGCCCCATGTTGCCATTGGAAAACCAACATTATCATGAACGACAATTCCAGAGAAGTTATAAAAAGTTGGAGTTGTTTGATCTTTTGTTTTTCCCCCACAACCAATAGTAAAAAACATAGTTAGAATGATGAATTGAATTCCTATTATTGATATCACTAAGTTTTGATTAGATGACCTCCTTTTATTTTCCATTTATATGGTTTCACTGTATTTACACATAACGTAAAAATACAAAAAAAGAGCAAGCCTAATTGGCCTGCTCTTTACTGCTGTTTTTTGTAACCATATTTTCATCTGGTTTTACCAAACTTGGAACTGATTATAAATGTAGTAACTATAATTATTATGGCAATTATTTATGAGTTTGTTTTGCAAAGCTCTTTATTTTATTATTAATTTCTGTCTGTATTTTGATTCGTTGGTTACCAATTCTATTATATATATCCCATGGTTAAACATTGAAATATTTAGTTTATCTGTTTCCCCTTTTTTATACAGAACCCTTTGCCCAAGACAGTTATAAATACTTAATTCGGTTATGGTATTAGCTATTTTTGTGCTAATAAATATTTCCTTGGTAGCAGGGTTAGGATAGAATTTAACATCTTTCTGAATATTATTTTCAGGTACATTTAGAGTACAGGCAAATTCTACTTCTTCCTGGTTGTTGCAGCCTGGGGCATTGTTGTTGATGTTAATGTAGGTATTGGAATCGGCAAGATATTCGCATATACTAGCAACAGCACAAGTGGATAGTTCACTATTATTGTAGATATTCAAAAAATCAATAGAACCAGGTTCAATATTATCCAAACCTAATAAACTATTGAGTATATTATTGTTTATTATACTGATTGATCCATCAACGAAAGTAAGGTTGCTTAGTTGAGTTATATCAGTAAGAAAATTAGTTCCACTTATGGATAGCCCTCCATTGATGGAATCCAAATTATCGAGACCTGATAAGCTACTAAGGTTATAATTTGATAAAATAGCGAAGTACTCTCCAATAGACTGCAAACTGTTTAACCCATAAAAATTACTCAAGGAATCATTGTACATAACCTCAAATGACCCTCCAATTGTTGTTAGTCCATCTAACCCTACGAAATTTTGAAGCATGGTATTTCCATTGCCTTCATAATAACCAACTTTAAAGCGTCCACCAATTGAAGTTAATGAATTTAGTCCGATAAAATTAATTAACGAGTTATTTCTGTAGATTCTCAAATCATTTTCAATTGAGTTTAAACCATCAAGCCCTGATAAATCTGTTATGTTTTCTCCGCTTATTTTCAAACTGCCATGTAAATCAAAACAGTCTGGATAATCATTAAAAAAGTCATCTACATCAGCTTGTGATTCTAAATAATAATTTCCAAATGGCAAACAGGGAAGTGTAAAACCACATTCATCTGCTATTTCAGGTGGACTATCGCATCCCGGGGCATTAGCATAAATATTAATTGTTCCGG
>JASFZK010000251.1:0-21534 GCA_045267845.1 Bacteroidota bacterium
TCTGGAAGGGGCAATTAATGAGGCGTTCCGTGTTCAACCAGCATGGCCATTAATCATTAATCTACGGGCAGACCCCTTTGAAATTTCCTGGAAATCTGGTATGTACACAAAATGGTATGCAGAAAACATATGGTTATTTGTACCAGCTCAAGCTTTTGTTGGAGATTTTTTGAAATCATTCCAAGAGTTTCCTCCTGTTACAGGGAGTTCTCTCAGTATGGATAATGTGCTAAAAACCTTACAAACACAACCTCAGAATTAAAAAATAAACTTATAATTATGGGTGTGTAAATTTTAAGCACGCCCATCATTATTTGTTTATGGAAACAAATGTGGAATATAGCCACAATTAAAATTAGATATTTTTATAGTACGGAAAAGGCTTATGAATTTTGGTTTATTCGTACCTTGTTGGAAAGAAAAAGGGTTTTCCCGGTAATCAGGCCGAGGATTCCTTTTATAATCCGATTTCAAACTTGTTTAGAAAAGGGTTAGTATCACTACACTGAAAAATATAATCTAAATGAAAGGAAGAGTAAATATTTGGTTTTTAAGTCTTTTTGCTTTGTTATCATGCCAGCAGGTGCAAAACAAGCATCAAAAGAATGAACATCATTCACAAGATGATGAACAAACCATGTATACACTCGACGGATTGGATCATGGATTGATACAATCACCCGTGAATATCCTTACACTTAATACAAAAAATCACATTGAACGGGATATTGAAATAAGTGATGAAAAACCAGCAATATCAAGCAAAGTTGAAAATACCAGACATTCTGTTCAACTGGATTTTGATGAAGGAATCGTAATTCGCCTGGACAGTAATTATTATAATTTTTTGCAAGCACACTTCCATACTCCATCGGAGCATCAAATAGATGGTATTACCTATCCTATGGAGATTCATTTTGTCTGCAAACAAAATTCAGATAATCCTAAATATCTGCTTGTAGGGGCTTTCTTCAAAATGGGCAGAGAAAATGCTTTCATTAAGTCTTTTATAGAAAAAATTCCAACTTCTGAAGATGAGATTACTGATATACATGATGACCCCGTATTTTTAGATGAACTGCTTTTACCCGAAGAACCGTTTAACGATTATTACTATTATCAGGGATCGCTTACCACACCTCCATTCACTGAATCCGTTGAGTGGTTTCTGATCAAAAGGATACTGGAGGCATCTCCTGAACAGATACAATACATTAACAAACTAGAAGGCAACAACGCCAGGCATGTTCAAGCTTTGTTTGGTAGAAAAATTGAACAGTAAAATTTAAATTAATAAACATGAAAAAACTTACAATTATTACACTTACCTTGTTTCTCTCCTTTACATTATTTGGCCAGGAAGAAGAAGCCGATGCGCAAGACCGTGCATCACAAGCAATGGATGCAACAGCAACACAATGGAGCTTCCAGTTGGCCTATCAGTCGATGCCGGATTATTATAGTGATGATGTTAATGGCTCACCCCGCGCCCCAGGGCTTGATAACTATCTGCAATTACGTATTGTAGCACCAGTACCATTAAAGAATCTAACCATTCTACCTCGTTTAACTTTTCGTCACTACGAAGATTTGTCAAATGGGAAAACTGGAATTGGAAATACCGAACTTTTCGCATTAATAATACCTAAGTTTTCAGATTGGGGATCTGGGCGAGCAGGTATAGGCCCATTGGTTACTTTTCCAGGCAATAAAGATGTTGCAAAAGATGAGTGGGGATATGGAATTGCTGCTGCAATAGTAAACAATTCGGGTCAATGGTTTTATGGATTACTATTTACCCAGTCGTTTCGAGCAGTTGATCCAAATGCCATTGGACCTGAAGAATCAGATATAAATCCACTTGGTATTGCTCCTTTCCTTGCATATCGCTTTGGGAAAACCGGCTTGTATGTGCAAACAGCAGATATGGTTGCCCTTTACGATTGGAAAACAGGTGGTTTTTACCTTCCTGTTGGTTTAAGATTTGGAAAAGTTTGGGTATTTGAAAAATCATCACTTAATGTTTATGCCGAATACAGGACAAGTGCCATATATAAAAATTGGGAAGGTAATGCTGTAAAAAACTCATACCGATTTAATATTTCATACACAATTCCTGTGGGAAAGAAAAAATAAAAAAGTTCTTATTAATCTGTGTTAGCAGTTAATATTAATATTAGTATTAAATATACGTAGTGTGCCTTAGTGATGTACTTTGTGTTCCTTCGTGGTTAAACTTAAATATATAAAGCATTTTTTAATTATTATTTTTGCAAGTGTAAATTTAATTGGTATTACAAACTTATAACAATGAAATATTTATTTTTAATTCTGTTCATTAGCATGATTCATTTATCATACTCACAGGACACAACTCAAGTTGTGACAAAAGAAACCAAACAATCAAAGCCCATAGGTGAAAAATTTTATTATGGAGGTAACATTGGTTTATCTTTTGGCTCTTATACTATGATTGGTATTTACCCATTAGTTGGGTTTAAAATTACGCCCAAGTTATCCACAGGTGTTAAAGTTGCTTACGAATATATTATGGATAAACGTTATGCAACAGATTATACAACTTCAAATTATGGCGCTAGTATTTTTGCGCGTTATCGTATAATACCAGCTCTTTATATACATGTAGAATATGCCGGTTTGAACTATGAACTATACAATGCAGTTGGTGATTCAAACCGCGAATGGATACCTTTTCTATTTGCCGGAGCAGGGTATAGTCAGGCACTTGGTAATAATGTTTGGTTAAATGCTCAAATATTATTTGATGTACTTCAGAGCAGTAATTCGCCTTACAACGATTGGGAACCATTTTATAGTATAGGTATTAGTGCCGGTTTTTAGTAATTGGTGATTTTTAAAAAGGTAATAAAATTTAAAAAAAATCGTGAAATGGTAGTTGAGAACAAATCTGAGATTGTAACCCCACCAAAGGGTAGGTTAATTTGGGGAGGAATTGTTTTTGTTTCGGGATTTTTAGCACCCTTATTAATTCCCTGGGTTCTTACTCTTGAAATATCAACTTCCATGAAATCAATAATCTCAGGACTACTCGCCTTGGGAGTCCCTGAGTTATTCATGCTAATTGCTGTTGGAATACTTGGGAAGGATGGATTTCAGTATCTTAAAAAATCCATTTTTGGATGGTTTCGTAAATATGGACCTCCCGAAACTGTTAGTAAAACAAGATATATTATTGGATTGATATTATTTTCATCTTCCATTTTACAAGGTCTTGTTCTTCCCTATGTTTGGGAATTTGTTCCAGTAATTAAGGATAATATGTTCTATGTATTAATATCCGGTGATGTAATTCTGGTTCTCAGCTTGTTTGTACTTGGAGGTGATTTTTGGGATAAACTTCGCTCTCTTTTTGTTTATCGTTCACGAGCTATTTTAATGGATAAACCACAACAAAATTCATAAAATCATGATTAAAAAACTTCTTACATCAAAAAAGGAAATAACTCAAGCTCTGGTAGAAAGAGGTGAGAAACAGTTGTTCCGTCTTGGAGTTATTATAGATGTTCTATATGCTTTGATGATTTATAAATTATTTACCTTCATGCCTAATCCTGAAATTGATGGGTTTGGTAGAGACGAATTATACAAAGTACTAACAGAAAGTTATCTAAATTATACGGTAATTTTCATAGGGCTAGTTTTGATTATTTTGTATTGGGGGATGAGTAATATGCAATTTGGTAATCTTAAAAGAACAAATAGTATGCACTCAACTTTATCAATATTGCAAATATTCACTCTAATGCTTTACATCTATTTCGTTCGCCTTGATGCACAATTTGAAGGAGAAGTACTACTTATGCAGATGCAGAGTATTTTTCTGGCCTTAGCCGGATTCCTGTCGTTATGGAGTTGGCATTATGCTCTAAAGAATAATCTTGTCGGTGATGCTCCTTCGAAACTTGAGAAAGAAACTATGTACATTAAATTTATGCCGGAGCCCGTTGTTTCTTTAATTACGTTGCCTTTGGCTTATTTTGGCCCCTTAGTTTGGACGCTTGGGTGGTTATTATTGATTCCTGCAGGATGGCTGGTGAAGAAATACATACCTAAATTTACTAATATTGAGGAAGAGGAAATTAATAAACCTGGAAATTAGAACCATCTCTGCAGTTAATCTGTTTTGAAATATTGTTGGTATAGCAAAAAAATATGAAAAGATTAAATATAATACTGTTAATTACTTTTATTTCCATATCATTATTTGCTTCTGATAGTACTGATATTAAAAAGCATAGATATAATAAATCATTAAGGTTTTTTTATCAGGCAGGAAGTGTATTACCCACCAACGATTTTCTTAAAGGAGATAATGCCAGCGGCAAACCTGTGGATTATTTCCAAAGTTTTTCACTTCAATATGGTATTGAAACTGATGGTACTAAATTATGGCAACAACTATATGGTTATCCAACCTGGGGTTTTGCATATTACACAGTAAACTTTTTTAATCCTGATGAGTTAGGTACACCATCATCAATTTATGGATTTATAAATGCTCCCATTATTAAACGTTTTAAAAACTGGAGCATTAATTATGAAGTTGGTTTTGGCCTAACATATAACTGGAAACCATTTGATCAAAATACAAATCCATTTCAATATGCCATAGGCTCCAGTAATACTGTGTTTATTGATGCAGGCTTGAATGCTGATGTTAATCTTGGCAAACATTTTAATTTAACAGCTGGTTTCACATTCACTCACTTTTCAAATGGGGCAACGCGAGTTCCAAATATGGGAATAAATCTTGTTGCACCACGTATTGGTATAAAATACAGATTTAAACCACGTAAAGAATTTATAGTAGTTGATGTGCCTGAATATGAGGATAATTGGGAATATATTGTTCTTTTTGCAGCTTCATCAAAGCAGTTGGGATTCGAAGTAATTGAAGGTACGGATACATCGTATGTAGCTGAAACATATGGGGTTTTTACTATTTCTACAGGAGTAAACCGACAAATATCACATAAGGTTAAGTTTGGGGCAGGTGTCGATGTAGGTTGGGATGGATCATATAACTCATACATTAGTTACGAAAAAAGTGAAACCACTGAGCGTCTAAATGCAGGTAGTGGTAATAAGCTTGCCGTTGGAGCATATGGATCGTTTGAATTGGTTATACATAATCTATCAATGATTATTCAACCGGGTTGGTATCTCTACAGAGAAGATTGGGGAGTACCTGAAGAGCCATCCGAAGGTATATCCATACCGAGACGTAAACCGGGCGGTTCATATCAACGTATTGGTTTAAAATACCACATATTTGAGAATGTGTTTGTGGGAATAAATGTAAGAGCTTACAACTTTTCTGTTGCTGACTATATTGAATGGAATGTTGGATATAGGGTAAATTGGAAATAGTTATACTAACACGCTTTTCTTTACTGGTTTAACATATTTTGTCACATCAAAATCAACAGGCATATCATCGCTATTTTTAAACACGTTAGCGGTTAAGCCTCCATGGTGCCATTTACGAGCTCCAATATTTAAACCAAAATAGAGAGCAGCATCAGTAAAACCCGTAAAAGCATTGGGTATCGACCTGCTTAAAATGGAACTGTAACTATAGGTTTTATCTTTAATTGTTGAATAGCCGTCTTGCAGTTCATCACAGGTCATACTTTGAGGCTTAATAATAACTTTTTTTGCATCAAACTGTCTCCAGTCATCAGTAAGTATCCTGTTTTCCTTCTTCATCTTTTCAAAAACCTGTGTGCCGGGATATGGGGTTAAAGCACAAGCCTGAAGAAAAGCAGGTTTTGCTTTCTCAATAAATGTGTATGCAGTATCGAAAACACTTTTGTCATCTTCGTCTAAACCAAAAACCAGGGAGGCCATTGTCTTAATGCCGTTGTCTTGTAATATTTTAACTGCTTCTACATTTCGATCAAAACTAGCAAATGTTTTTCTGTATTTGTTTAACCCCGTATCAGTCATCGATTCGAAACCGATAAGAAGCCCTTTGCAGCCAGATTTGCGTGCCAGCTTCATTAATTCTTTATCATTCGAAAGATTGATGGAAGCCTGTCCAACCCATCCCTTTTTATATGGAATCATCCTTTCAAATAATTCTCTGGCAAACTTTTTATTTATGGTAATGTTATCATCCAAAAAGAAAAGATTTTTTTCCTCTATTGTTTCAATGTCTTTTATTATGCAATCAATTGTTTTATGTCGCTGTTTTGTACCGAAAGATTTAGGAACAGTACAAAAATCACAATTATATGGGCATCCCCTTCCTGTTTCAATGGGAGCAATTTTAAATTTTCCTGCAACTTTTTGAACCAAATCACGCCTCGGTGCTATATATCGGTTAAGTTCGGGATACTTATCAAGCTTATAAAATTCTTTCAGCTTATGTGTTTTAATATCATCAAGAACCTGTTCCCACAAACCATTTTCAGCTTCGCCTATAACAACTGCATCACCATACATTAGTGCCTCCTTTGGCATAACAGAGGCATGAATACCTCCAAATACAACTGTTTTTCCTCTTGACTTAAACTCATTTGCAATTTCATAACCACGAATTGCTGTTTGAGTCATAATTGAAATCCCTACAACATCAACTTCCTGATCAAAATCTATTTTTTCGTTAAAAACTTCCTCTATTATCTTTATCTCATGTTCTTCAGGTGTTAAGCCTGCAATTAGTGATAATGTTAGTTGAGGAATTGCCATGGAGTCATGGCGTTGATTGTCATCCGGACAAGGCGAAATTAGTAGTATCTTCATAAAATGGAATTTAATTCAGCCCAGTCCCGTTTTAATGATACTTATGCCAAAAATAAGCTGCTAAGTTATAAAGTTTTTAAACTTAATTTTAAGGATAATTTATTTCACTTGTTTAATTTGTATTTTTGTACTAACACAACAGTCTTTTAATAGGTATTTGCTAAAATGAAACCCAATTAGTATAAAAAAAATGAAAATTATAAATGTATCCTTTACTGTTTTTATTACAGTTTTGTTTGTTATTATATTTACACAATGCAATAATTCTGAAACTTTCCAAGTTTCAAAAGCCACTTTTGCCGGTAGTCAAACCTGCATCGAATGTCACGAAACAGAATATAATTCCTGGAAACATTCTGACCATGATAACGCCATGGATACCGCCATTGCCTCAACAGTACTTGGCGATTTTAACAATGCTGAATTTGAAAGAGATGGATTTACAAGTAGGTTTTATACTGAGGATGGAAAGTATTTTGTTCATACACAAGGACCTGGTGGAGTACCTGGTGATTTTCAAATAGCATACACTTTTGGTGTAAGGCCTTTACAACAGTATTTAATTCCTTTTGAGGATGGTAGATATCAATGCCTGCAGATTACCTGGGATACAGAACGAGAGCAGTGGTATCATCTTGCTGATTCGGTTTATAAAGATCAGAAATTTTTGCCTGATGATTGGCTCTACTGGACTAATAATGCTCAAAATTGGAATGGCATGTGTGCCGAATGTCATTCAACAAACCTTCAAAAAAATTATAATCCCCAAACTCATGTTTATAATACCACATGGTCGGAAATTGATGTGAGTTGTGAGGCCTGCCATGGTCCGGGTTCTGAGCATAATAGTTGGGCTGAGATTGACTCGCTTAGTAGACCCGAAACTGACAATTACGGACTTGTTGTTAAAACAAGTAACATCACTTCGCGTGAACTCGTAAATCAATGCGCTTATTGCCATGCACGGCGTACTTCATTTGGTGATTTTATTCACCCTCATGATGAGCTTTTTGACATTATGAGTCCTCAACTTCCTGTTAATCCTTTTTATTACCATGATGGACAAATAAAGGAAGAAGATTATGTTTACGGATCATTTACTCAAAGCAAAATGCACCAGAATAATGTGCGTTGTACCAATTGCCACGACCCGCATAGTCTTAAACTAAAGTTTGATGGCAATAATCTTTGCTATCAATGTCATAAACAGGAAGATTATGCAAACTATAATCATCATTTTCATAAGGATTTTAATGAAGAAGGTGAGCCTTTAGTGCTTGAAAATGGCAATAATATAATCCCTGTTGGCGAAGGTTCGCAATGCATTAGTTGCCATATGCCTGGGCAGTATTTTATGGGTGTTGATTACAGACTTGATCACAGTATGCGAATCCCAAGACCTGATTTGAGCGACAAGCTTGGAACTCCAAACTCCTGTACTCAATGCCATACTGATAAAACTAACCAATGGGCTGCAGAGTACACCGAACAATGGTATGGAAAGCCAACACGTTTCCATTTTGGTGAAACAATGTTTATGGCAGCCCAAGGCGATACTGCTGCTATTCCAATGCTTTTTGATGTTATAAACGATGAAAAATCGTCGGCTCTTGTTAAGGCTTCTGCAATAAATTATCTTGCTAATTTCCATGATAGTGAAACTCAAAAAATAAATAGGGAATTACTTTTAGATGAAGAGCCTTTGGTTAGAAGAGAAGCTGTTAGAAGTTTTGTTCCGATGGATATTGAAGATCTTAAATCTGCACTACTACCATTACTCGATGACCCCACTTTGATGGTACGTATGGAAGTAACTTCACAGTTGTCAGTTCTTAATCGATCAGAATTAGATAGCTTAACTACAAACAAACTTAACGAAGCAATAAAAGAATACATCGTAGCAACTGAATATAGTGCTGATTTTTCTGGGAGTAGGCATAACCTTGGAAACCTGTATTCAAGTCTTGGAGAAACTCAAAAAGCTGAAGAAAATTATAAGGAAGCCATTAGAATTGATAGTAAGTTTTTCCCTGCCAGTATAAATCTTGCCATGCTTTATAACAGGCTTGGTAGAAATATTGAAGCAGAAGAGTTGCTTCTGAAAGTACTTGATAATAATCCTGAGATGGGAGATGTTTATTATTCGCTGGGGCTTCTTCAGGCTGAAATGGGTAATTATGATAAGTCGATTTCAAGCTTGCAAAAAGCAGTTGAGTTATTGCCTTACAGGTCGAGAATATGGTTTAATCTTTATAACCTTCTTGATTTTAAAAATGACACTAAGGAAGCTCAAAAGGCTCTTGATAGTTGTTTGGAGCTGGAACCTCGAAACCTTGAATTTTTGTATGCAAATATTGAGTTCTTGCTTAAACATAAAAAAGTAAAGGAAGCAGTGGAGACCGCCCAAAAAGTTCTGGAATATTATCCTGATTTGCCTGATAAGGCTGATTTAGTTAATTTTATTGAAACGAATAAGTAGCTTTGTTTTAGTAGAATTGTGTAACGTACTGTGCAGTAGGGATTGAAGTGGTAGATTATTGAAATGCTGATGTGATTTTTGTAAGTAAAAGGAGGCTGACAAAGGAAGACACGGGATTACTTTACAAAAATACAATCAGTATGAAATAACTACAAGCGAAAAGCCCGCTCGGCTGCCCAAATAATAAGCATACCAATTTCATCAATCCAAACTTTAGTTATATTTGCCGCTACTTGAAAAATGATTGATTATGACAGAGGTTCAAAAAGTATATAAGCCAAAAAATCATGTGCGAATAGTAACGGCAGCATCGTTATTTGACGGGCATGATGCAGCGATAAATGTAATGCGTAGAATTATACAATCTACAGGTGCTGAGGTGATTCACCTTGGGCACAATCGCTCGGTGCACGAAATTGTAAACACTGCAATACAGGAAGATGCACAGGCAATTGCGCTGACTTCGTACCAGGGCGGACACATCGAATTTTTTAAATATATGCACGATATGCTTGCTGAAAAAGGCTGTGGGCATATTAAAATTTTTGGCGGTGGGGGTGGAGTGATCCTGCCCGAAGAAATAAAAGAGCTTCAGAATTATGGAATAACTCGGATTTATTCGCCTGATGACGGTATGGAAATGGGTTTGCAAGGTATGATAAACGACCTTGTGGAAAAATCGGATTTCCCTACCGGAAAAGATATTGATATTAATATTGAAAGAGTTGCTGCTCAAGATTATGTGGCAATTGCGCAGTTGATTTCTATTGCCGAAAATAGCCCTGATGATGCTAACCCCATAATTGATAAACTACTCAAGAAAATTGGTGATAAAGAAGCTCCTGTGCTTGGAATTACAGGTACCGGTGGTGCCGGAAAATCGTCGTTGGTTGATGAAATTGTAAGGCGATTTTTATCGGATTTCCCAGAGAAGACCATTGCTATAATTTCTGTTGACCCTTCCAAAAGAAGATCGGGTGGTGCGTTGCTTGGCGATCGTATTCGCATGAATGCCATTGATAATCCTAGAGTTTATATGCGCTCACTTGCCACAAGACAATCGAACTTGAGTATTTCAAAATATGTAAAAGATGCCGAAACCATTGTTCAGGCAGCTGGTTTTGATTTGATAATTCTTGAGACTTCGGGTATTGGTCAATCTGATACTGCAATTGTTGACCATAGTGATGTTTCCCTTTATGTTATGACTCCTGAATATGGTGCGGCAAGTCAACTCGAAAAAATTGACATGCTCGATTATGCTGATATTATTGCATTGAATAAATCGGATAAACGTGGTGCGTTGGATGCTTTACGCGATGTTAAAAAGCAGTATCAACGTAATAATATGCTGTTTGATGTTGATATGGATACGCTTCCAATTTATGGAACTGTGGCTTCGCAATTTAACGACCCAGGGGTAAATGATTTGTATGCTAATTTATTAAGAATTATTGAAGAAAAAACCGGAGCCATTTTTAGTACTGAAAACAAAGTATCATTGCATAGTCCGGATAAAATTTATATTATACCACCAAAGCGAATTAGATATTTATCAGAAATTGCTGAAACAATAAGGGGTTATAATTCTAATGTTAAAAGTCAGAGTAAAGTTGCTCAGAAACTTTTTAGTCTTAACCAATCTATTAATATTGTTAAAGAAAATAGTGATACAGATGATGCAGTTATTACTCTTCAGGAAATTTATGACAATACATTAAAAGAGCTTGACCCTGCGAATAAAGAGATACTTGATGGTTGGGATGCGAAGAAAAAATCTTATGAGGGTGATTATTATATTTTTAAAGTACGAGATAAGGAAATTAAAATTGTAACCACAACCACATCACTTTCGAATTTAAAGATACCGAAGGTTTGTTTACCAAAATATGAAAGTTGGGGCGAAATACTAAATTGGGTACTTAGCGAAAATGTACCTGGGGAGTTCCCATATGCAGCGGGAGTTTTTCCGTTTAAACGCGAAGGAGAAGATCCAACCAGAATGTTTGCTGGTGAAGGTGGACCAGAGCGTACAAATCGTAGGTTCCATTATGTTTCCAGAGGTCTTGATGCAAAACGACTATCAACTGCATTTGACTCGGTTACACTTTATGGTGAAGACCCTGATGTTCGACCTGATATTTATGGCAAAATTGGTAACTCAGGAGTGAGCATATCATGTCTGGATGACCTTAAAAAGCTTTATTCAGGATTTAATCTTGCACATCCAATGACGTCGGTTTCCATGACGATTAATGGTCCGGCACCAACAATGGTTGGATATTTTATGAATGCCGCCGTTGATCAGCAATGTGAAATTTATATTGCAGAAAATGGTTTGGAAAAAGAAGTCCAACAAAAGATTGAAGAAATTTATAAGAGTAAAGGTACTGTACGACCATCTTATCAAGGCAAAATACCGGAAACTAATAATAGGCTTGGCTTAATGCTGTTGGGTGTTACCGGAGATATGGTATTGCCGGCTGATGTTTATGCAAAAATTAAAAAAGAAACCCTGTCGCAAGTTAGAGGAACAATACAAGCTGATATATTAAAAGAAGATCAGGCACAGAATACTTGCATTTTTTCAACTGATTTCTCACTTAAATTGATGGGTGATATTCAGGATTATTTTATTCAGAATTTTGTTCAGAATTTTTATAGTGTTTCCATTTCGGGATATCATATTGCAGAGGCTGGTGCTAATCCAATTAGTCAGCTTGCATTTACTCTCGCCAATGGGTTTACTTATGTTGAGTACTATTTGTCGAGGGGTATGGATATAAATAAATTTGCACCAAACCTTAGCTTCTTTTTCTCCAATGGTGAAGATCCCGAGTATGCAGTAATTGGTAGAGTGGCTCGTTTAATTTGGGCTAAAGCTATGAAGTTAAAATATGGTGGTAATGATAGATCTCAAAAGCTAAAATATCATATCCAAACATCGGGTCGTTCATTACATGCTCAGGAAATTGATTTTAATGATATCCGCACAACTCTGCAGGCACTGTACGCAATTTATGATAATTGTAACTCGCTTCATACTAATGCTTATGATGAAGCAATTACAACTCCAACTGAGGAATCAGTTCGTAGAGCAATTGCCATACAGATGATAATTAATCATGAGTTAGGATTGGCCAAAAACCAGAATCCATTACAAGGCTCGTTTATTATTGAAGAGTTAACGGAGCTAGTTGAAGAAGCAATATTGAGTGAGATGGATCGTTTAACTGAACGTGGGGGAGTGCTTGGATCCATGGAAACAATGTATCAGCGTGGAAAAATTCAGGAAGAAAGTCTTTATTATGAAAAACTGAAGCATTCAGGAGAAATGCCAATAATTGGTGTTAATACTTTCTTGGGTAGCGAAGGTTCGAAAACTGTTGTTCCGGGAGAAATTATCAGGGCAACCGAAACTGAAAAGGAATATCAGATTAATATGCTTGAGCAACTTCATAATACATGGACTGATGAAGCAAAAGAGGCGTTGAGTGCACTTAAGCAAAAAGCAATTGATAACGAGAATGTATTTGAGGCATTAATGGATGCAGCTAAATTTTCATCCATCGGACAAATTACTGATGCTTTGTTTCATGTTGGGGGGCAGTACCGTCGCAATATGTAATGCTTGCCAGAAAATGCCAACTTCTTCGTAATGCTCGTACAGAAAATTAATCATTTATAAAAATAGACTCTTAATTTTCTGTATTTCGCAAGCCTCGATTTTGACAATCTCTGACTAAGCATTGTAATTAATAAATGATAGAAGTTATTGGAATAATAAAATTATATGTGAGACTTTTAACTTTACAAACTTCACAAACTTTCAACTCTAAACTTTGAAACTCTACCTACAATACATGCTCACTTTTTTAATTGCATCACTTTTTGCTTTTCAGCCAGTTTATGCGCAAAAAGGAAGTAAAATTAAAACCGTAGTTATTGATGCCGGGCATGGGGGTAAGGACCCCGGCGCATCAGGCAAGTATTCCAAGGAAAAGGATATTGCACTATCAGTCGCTTTAAAAACCGGAGGTTATATTGAAAAGAATTTCCCTGGTGTAAAAGTTATCTATACTAGAAAAACTGATAAATTTATTCCACTACACAAACGCGGTGATATTGCCAATAAAAACAATGCTGATATTTTTATATCAATCCACTGTAATGCTAATAATTCTTCTAAAATTTATGGTACCGAAACATATGTGCTTGGTATTGAAGATAGCCGGACCAAAAGAAATATGAATGTTGCCATGATTGAAAATGCAGCTATTCTTTTAGAAGAAGATGCAGATGTTAAGTATGATAATTTTGATCCAAAATCGCCAGAATCGTTGATAAGTTTAACTTTATTTCAGGATGAAAACCTTGAGCAAAGTTTGAATATTGCCGGGAAAATTCAAAAGCAATTTACAGATCGTGTTGGTAGAAAAGACAGAAGTGTCCAACAGGCGGGATTCTTGGTGCTCTGGAAAACGGCTATGCCATCAGTGCTTGTTGAATTAGGCTACTTGAGTAATACTACTGAAGAAAAGTTTCTGAGATCGAAGGAAGGACAGGTATTTATGGCATCAGCTATTTACCGCGCATTTAAAGAATACAAAAAGGAGTTTGAAAAAGAGAATGATGCATGGGATTATCGAAAGGAAGCTGTAGAATCAACATCTGAAACTGTAAAATCAATTGATCCGGTGGCAGTAAGGTCTATTAATTACCGTGTGCAGTTTTACACAAGTCCGAGGCAATTACCACTATCCGACTTCAGGTTTCGTAGCCTGAGTAACCTATCATACTATGAGCATAATGGAGTGTATAAGTACACATCAGGTAATTTTGCAACTGTTAACGAAGCAAATGCTCATCGAAAGAAAGTTAAGGCAGCAGGGTTTTCTGATGCATTTGTTGTGGCTTTTTATAAGGATAGTAGAGTAAGCATTAGTGAGGCCGCGAAAATTACTAACCAAAAATAGCCTTTAGTACAGTGCTAAATGCTAAAATATATTAAATATCCTCTTTAATAAATAACAATTTGCTTAACTTAGCGTTTTTTAGGAACATGGCAGACACAAACAAAAAACGGTATAAACCCATAATTATAGGTATAAGTTTTATTGCTGCAATAGCAATATTTATATGGGGCTTTAATTTTCTTAAAGGGACTGGTCTTTTCAACAAGGAAACAATTTATTATGCAAGTTACGAAAGGGTAAATGGGCTTATTAAAGCCAACCCTGTTGTGGTAAATGGTTTACGTGTGGGTCAGGTAAAAAATGTGTACTTTAATCCTGACATGTCTGGTAGTATTATGGTTAGCATGATGCTTTCAACTGATTTGCCAATTCCGGATAATTCTGTTGCACGAATTTTTAGTTCTGATTTAATGGGGTCGAAGGCCGTTGAGTTAGTACTTGGTGATTCAAAGGTTCCAATAAAAAAAGGAGATACGCTTAGTTCTAGTGTGGAGGCTGGATTGATGGCTGAGGTTAATGCCCAGATGGCACCCATCAAAAATAAAGCTGAAGATTTGATGACATCCATTGATACTTTGGTAACTGCTTTTCAGCAGATTTTTAATGAATCTGCACGTAAAAATCTTAGCGAAAGCTTCCTTAACATTGAAAAGACTCTTGCCAATCTTCAAAATGCCACGTCAAATATTGATACTCTTGTTGTTGTGGAATCGTCACGTATTTCTTCGATTCTTATTAATCTTGATTCGCTTACTTTAACATTAAATGAAAATAGGGCTGACTTTACCAAAATAATACAAAATTTCAGGGTTATAAGTGATTCATTGGCGGAGGCTGAAATACCAGGAACATTTGTTCGCATAAATTCCCTCTTAGAGGATGTTGATGTAATACTTGCAAAAGTTAAAAATGGAGAAGGTACTCTAGGTATGCTTATGAATGACGATAGTCTTTACCTTGAATTAAATCGTTCAGCAACCGCTCTTGACTCATTAATTAATGATGTTAAGAATAACCCCAAGAAGTACGTTAGGTTCTCGTTATTTTAATTCCATTTTGGGATATATTTCCGTTTAGGGGTTAAGATTTTTGATATTTCGTGGGCAATTGTGCCATTTCAATATATTTTGTTTTGATAGTAACATGTTCTGTTCAATTAAAACACCATAAATCAGCAAATGATGAAATCACTAAAAAACAACATCTATTTTAAGGTTGGAGTCATAATAATTATTGGATTGTTATTGCTCATACCAACCTCAATGATAAAGAGTTTAATTCGTGAGAGGGAGAGGACACAGGAGAGAGCGATTCATGAAGTTAGTTTAAAATGGGGAGAAGAGCAGACATTAACTGGACCTTTTATTACTATTCCATATAATAGATATATTAAGCAATATTCAAAAAAAGATTCAGTTGATAAAATAATTGTGGTTAAAGAGTATATACACTTTTTGCCTTCTGAGTTGATAATTAGCGGTAATATAAATCCGGAACGTAGATACAGAGGGATTTATGAGATTGTGGTTTATAACTCAGTTTTAAATATCTCGGGTTCTTTTAAAAGTGTAACTTTTACAGATTTCGATATCCCGTTTCAAGATATACAATTTGATAAAGCAACACTGTCAATTGGAATTAGTGATTTGAGGGGTATTGAGAATCAGGTGTCTTTGAACTGGAATAGTGATTTACATTCATTTAATCCAGGAACTGTCACCAATGACATAATTGAAAGTGGAATAAACACAGATATCAACATTAATAGCAATGATAGTTCATCATATGTTTTTTCATTAAATATTGATCTAAAGGGTAGCCAGCAGCTATACTTTGTTCCTGTGGGTGAAATTACAGACGTTACAGTTTCGTCTGAATGGAATAATCCAAGTTTTAATGGTGCTTTCTTACCTGACCACAGAGCTGTTTCTGATACCGGCTTTACTGCGAATTGGAATATTCTTCATTTAAACAGAAATTTTCCTCAGAAATGGATTGGGATAAATAATAAGACCGATGAATCAGCATTTGGTATTGATTTATTATTGCCGGTAGATGGCTATCAAAAGTCGATGAGATCAATAAAATACGCCATATTGTTTATTGGCTTTACATTCATAGTATTCTTCTTTGTTGAAGTACTGAATAAAGTATTTATACACCCTATTCAATATTTATTAGTTGGAATTGCATTGGTAGTTTTTTACACTTTATTATTATCAATATCAGAGCATCTGCCTTATAATATGGCATTTATTATATCTGCAGTAGCAACTCTATTATTGATAGTTGGATACATTAAAGCAATTCTGAAATCAAATCAACTAACATTTTTGATTGGGGGAATTTTAACCATCTTATACACATTTATCTTTGTAATTATTCAGTTACAAGACTATGCACTTTTAATAGGAAGTATAGGTATATTTATAATTTTAGGATTGGTTATGTATTTTTCAAGAAAGATTGATTGGTACAATTTGAATATGGATGAAGAATAAAGATTAATAGGATAAATATTTAACGTACCATTCGATATTTAGTTGGTATTAACAAGAGTTGTGTTTAAATACAAAAACCCCACAAACTAACATTTATTAACGATGTCAATTCGTGGGGTGATGTTTAATATTTATAAACTAATTACTTCCTCAAAACAATCTTACTAACAGTTGGAACACCATTGTTAGTAACAATAATATTATAATTTCCATCAGCAAAACTGCTAATGTCAATTTTTTCTGTATGTGTTCCTGAAATAATGATATTATCAATGTTTAAAACAGTTCTCCCAACAATATTCACAACTTTAATATCGATGGGGTTGTTTGTATTACTTGTAAGTTCAATGTTAAATATCCCACTTGATGGGTTTGGGTAAATACTAACGTCAACTGTATTATGTTCGTCAATGCCAGTACAATTTTTAAACTCTATCTCAATATTTCCATCTGAAATACAACCAAATTCAGTTGTAACTTCAACAGAATAACTATATGTACCATATCCAAGGCCAAGTGTATCGGCAACAATTGTTTGTGTAGTTTCGTCGTTTGACCAAAGATATGTTGACCCTGTATTTTCTGCATTAAGTGTTAAGCTCACTCCGGCACAAACTGCTGTATCAGCACCAAGGTTAACAACTGGTAAACTCGCAAAATTTATATAAACAGTATCTCTAGATGAGCAACTATTTTCATTTGTAACTTCTGCCCAGAACATGGTGTTACCAGACCCAGAACCAACAATTTCTTGTGATGTTTCATCAGTTGACCAAAGGTAGGTATCTCCTGGATTTCCAGCATTAAGATCATATTGTGTTTCCCCACATAATATCTGATCACTACCAAGATCAACAATAGGTAATTGGAAGGCTGATACATTTACTGATGCATCCAATGTAACTAATCCATCAAATACAGAAACTAGATACTCAGTATTTTCTGTTGGTATCACTGTTGGATTAGCTTCTGTTGATGTAAAGCCTTCAGGGATTGATGTCCATGAATAAGTATAAGTTCCACTACCTCCTGATGGAGTTGCTGTTAGCTGAGCGCTTTCTCCAATACAAACCCCGTTTGGATCAGCAGAAACGGTAAGTTGCATATCAGTAATATGCAAAGTAAATGAAACTGGATATGAAGGATTATTTAAATCATTTGTAAGAAATCCTACCTCATCTTCATAAGTTCCATTCGTCATTCCCGCACCATCAAATGTAACTGTTACCATTAGTGAATCACCAGGAGCAACAATTCCTTCATCAGGGTTAAGAGTAAGCCAATCTGCAATAAGTAATGTATAATCTTCAACTTCACCATATTCAGTATCGTCATAGGCATTTAGATTTCCAGTATTCGACAAGCGAACACGCATACGAGTTATGCCCTGTTTACTTCCTTTGGGAGCATCAATAACTCCTTTAAAAATACCAAATCCTTTATTGTCGCTTAGTGCAAAAGACACTTCATCAAAAACTCCATTTTGATCCCAGTCAACCCATACTTTGCATTGATCACCTTCGTAGGTGTTTTTAACCTCAACCTCAATTGGGTATGATTGTGAAGTTTTAATACTTGTGTACATACTTGTAAAGTCAGAATAATTATCACTTGCTGAAGTATTGTACATGTTGCCAATAGTCACTTTATGAATATATTCATCACCTCCACCCTTGGCTACTTCATAGCTGTTTTGATTGGTTTTACCAAAAAATGGGGAGAGTGAAAAATCAAGATCCAGAACTCCTGTGTTTTTAATCTTCATCACCTGAACATCTGTTTGTTCAGGGTATATTACTGCCACATAACTTAGCGGTGTAATTTCAATTGTGGATGTCCCATATTGAGTTTCTGTTGTAGTTGCAGTAGATTCGGTGCTACCACTGTACAATGCTGTCACCTTATATGTATAATATCCATAATCACTTATTTGATCAGAATATGTTGGGTCTGTTGATGTCCCAACAAGCACATCATTACGATATATATTAAAATTTAGGAATCCAGTTGTGCCACTAAAACTCCAGTCAAGGTTACATTCACCAGTTTCTTGATTTGTAGAAGCATTTAATCCAAACGGAGCCACAACATCAATTGTCTCAAAAATGGAAACGTATGTCATTGCTGGGCCTGAACGGTTATCAGTCCATGTTGGATAAACCCTTCCGTCAAGAGCTGTAATTCCAAGATAATCACCCATGTATCCAGAGGCTAAGCCAGGTATTGGAGAAGGTGTAAATGATACATCACTAACTTGAAAATCTTCCCAGGTTTCGCCAGCAGTGTTTGATGTAGCAGCCCAAGCTTCGGCTTGATTGGCTGAAGTATTTCTGTTGCTATAAAAAACAACACTAATAATTCCTGTGCTTGGATCACTTGCAATCCAAGGCATATAATTTGCTTTACCTTGCCCTATGGGATCTTGATTTATACGTATTGCGTTAGACCATGTTTCGCCTTCATCACTTGATTTAATCATATAACAATCACGATCATTACCGGAGTTAATTCCTGGCACACCGACATTTGTCCAAACCACATATATGTTTCCATTGTTTGATCCACCACTAATATCAACAGTCATTGAAGGAAAACCAGCAACTCGCATATTTTGAGGTACTCCAGAGTTTCTAATTCCTCTAATATTTTCTATTATTCTAACAGAAGTCTCCCATGTTTCTCCACCATCTAAAGACTTTGCCATACCTAATGCCTTTTCATCCTGTGGCCATCCATCATATATACTCCAAACGGCATAAACCTCGCCATTTGGTCCTGTTTGAACATTAACTCCTTGATTATGACCACCTGCATTAACTCCTAAGCTTAGAACTTTTCGTCCTGACCAGGTTAGTCCATTATCGTTTGAATATTTTAGTACAATCTCACCATCAGAACTACCTCCAAAATCTGTCCAAGCATCATACAAATTATTTTCGTAAGGGCTTCCTACTTTACGGTCGAGCCAAAGGTGATTTTTATCGGCCATTGAGCCCGGATTTGGTGTAACCTGAACGTGAGTCCATGTTTGTCCTTTATCATCAGAGTGAGCAACACCTTGTCCACTACTTTTTATATAACCAACATACCATCTACCATCGGTTCCAATACAAGCTGCTGGGTCACCACTGTTATTTCCGCCAGCACCTGAGTTTTCACCTTCGAAAGTTTCCCCACCATCAAATGTATATAAATCGTTGGCTCCATATATCGGGGTGCCACTAGCTCCTCCTGAATTATTAGAGTTTAATGCCGTCATATTATCGTTTGGATCAACAATAATTGAATTTTCGCTTTGAGTTGAGTTACTCGAAACAGCAACGTCAGGTGAGTTAGTAGTTGATACCATTGGACTTTTAATGGCAGTACCAGTATAGGTTGCTTTAGGAATTTCAACAACAGGGTTTAGCACTGTAAGTCCTTCTTGTGCCATTTTCTTCCAATACCCCTGGTTGTCAATACGTGTGTCAAGCTTTGATCTACGCTCACGTTCAGTATGTGACGAATCGCTAACAGCCCAATTAACTGTTAATACGACAAGTCCTATTACGGTAAATAAAAATAGAATTGTAATTTTTTTCATAGTTATAGTTTATTAGAAATCTTTTCCAAGATTTAAGACAAGTTTTTAATCTTTATGGTTGCCTTGATGTTGAAAAGCAAATGTATATATAATCCGCTATGTGTAGCTTCTAACTTCAGCTTCACCAGTAATAACGCGAAGTCCATTCATTGCCAGAGCTTTCATTTCATCTTCGCCCGGGTAGACATGTACAGGTGCCATCCTGTGAACATATGAAATAATCTCATTTACAAAGTATTTATCGTGGGCAATTCCTCCTGTGATCAAAATTCCATCAACTTCTGAGTGCAACACAGCTACCATTGAACCAATTTCTTTGGCAACCTGATAAGCCATTCCGTCATAAATATACTTTGCTTTTTTATCACCTGCTTGGGCACGTTGCTCTACCTCATAAGCACTGTTGGTATCAAGATATGCTACTAATCCGCCTTCACCCTTGATCATTTTTAAAATTTGTTTTTGGGTATATTCACCTTTAAAACAAAGCCTTACCAAATCACCTACAGGAAGAGTTCCTGTACGTTCGGGGGAATAAGGTCCATCGCCATCAAGACCCTGATTAACATCAACAACACGCCCCTTTTTGTGGGCTCCAACTGTGATGCCACCGCCAAGATGTACAACAATTAGATTAAGATCCTCATATTTCCGCATTATGGATTTAGAATGTTGGCGGGCAACAGCTTTTTGATTTAATGCATGGAATATTGATCTGCGAGGTAGTAGAGGATGCCCAGATAATCGAGCAATATCGTCAAGCTCATCAACTACAACAGGATTAGTTATATAAGCTTTTGCATTGGGGAGTGACTGTGCTAAGTCATATGCAATTAATCCGCCAAGGTTACTAGCATGTTCGCCATACACACAATTCTCCAAGTCGGAAATCATTTTTTCATTGACTTCAATTATTCCTGATTTAACAGGTTTTAGCAAGCCTCCACGACCCATCACAACATGGATATTTTCCAAAGGAATATCGGCATTCGCAATTTCGGCCAGAATTAATTCTTTCCGAAAATTAAATTGATCAGTAATTATTTCAAACGGAGCAAGTTCATCAGTAGTGTGTCGCAGAGTTTGGATAAAAATAGGGCTTGTATTAGCATAAACAGCAATTTTTGTGGATGTTGACCCAGGGTTAATAGCTAATATATATACAGTGTCCATTTAATAGTTACTTTGATTAATTTCCATTAATTT
>JASFZK010000252.1:0-10983 GCA_045267845.1 Bacteroidota bacterium
ATTATTTCCATTTGTAGTATTTTTTAGATTCCTTTTTCAAGATAGCGACCAACAATTATTACTCCCAAAAAGCTAAGCAAGCCGTATACAATTGCTATATCGAGGTAAATCATTCTATTTGCAAAATGTGTAATAATTGTAATTAGTGCAATTGACGAAACTCCTATTACGTCGAAAGAAATTACTCTATCAACCAAATCAGGACCCATAATAAATCTGTATGCCGTTATAAAAATGGCAATCATTATTATTATTGCTGCTATTGTTAAAATTATATTAATCATAAATCTTAGTTAAATATTTTTCAAATTTTGAAACTATTTCCTTTGTTGCAACTTCAATATCATCGCTCTTCACATCAATCCAGTGGATGTATAATGTATCATCAATCATGTCTACAGTTAATGTACCAGGAGTTAATGTGATGGAGTTTGCCAATAACAAACGAGCCATTTTCGATTTCAGTTTTGTTTTAACTTCAACAATGCCAGGATTAATTGGTAATGATGGAGAAATTACACGACGAGCAACATCCAAATTCGACTTTATTAGTTCTCCAACGAAAACGAACAAATAAACAATGGTGTAATAAAAAGCCTTAGGTGTAAATTTAAATTCACCAAACACATCACAATGTCCACAAAACACAATTGATACAAATAGTGACAATACTACACCCAAGCCTATAACTAACAGGTCAAGAGTGTTATTATATAGTACCCAAATCAAAAGAAGTACTATAAACGATAATATTATATTTCTGATTTTCATATACTTAAGTGTCTTTGCGTTTGCATATCATATATTATGCAATAGTACACATATATGGATGTTTACATTTATTTTAGCCCATAGCATTTAATACTTTTACGCTATAACTTTGTCTATAAAAAAAGTATCATATGATTATAAAAAAGTAGTCACATGATTATTTAACTACTTTTGCAAATGGAAACACTTGTGCAGATTAAATAATAGAGGATGAATACTGGCTTTAAAAGAAATAGTTGTGTAGCGTGCAAAAATAAATCTGCCTGCTTTGAGAAGCTATCTGTTCTTGAACTTGAGGGTGTTGACACAAACCGTGTTGAAGTAAGATATAAAAAAGGTGAAATAATAGCAAAACAAGGTTCGTTTGTTACCCATATATTATTTGTAAAAGAAGGTTTAACAAAGATGTATATGGAAGTTAATGATGACCATAATCTTATTTTAAACTTATTTCCAAAAGGAAGTTTAATTGGATTACCATCACTCTACAATGGTAACATTGCACAATATTCGGTATCAGCCATTGAAGATACAGTTATCTGCACAATTGATAAGAAAGTATTTGAAGATCTTATACTCAATAATGGCGAATTTGCAACTTATGTTATCTCCACAATTAATAATTGTACTTTCCATAATTTTGATAAAATATTATCACTAACGCAAAAACAACATACCGGACGACTTGCTGAAGCTCTATTGTTTATTTCAAAGTACATTTATCATAATACGACGTTTAAACTTTCATTATCCAGAAAAGATATAGCCGAGTATACTGGAATGTCCATAATTAGTGTTGTTAGAATTTTAAAAGATTTTAATAAGGACGGAATTATTAATTCGGCTGGCAAAACAATTGAAATTATTGATGTTAGAAGATTAGAGCGAATTAGCGATGCAGGGTAAATAACGAAACCTAAAATCCTACATAATTATTATTACACTGATTAGTAATCTTTTTTTCAAATTTAGCCCAATGAAAAAAAACTTCAGTTTATCACTTAAGTTCCAATTATTCTACCCTGTATTAATTGCTCTTTTAATTGCTCTTTTCCTGTTTACCATTTTTTTAGTAAACATATCTCGCGATGCAATTTATAAAGTTGCCGAAAACAATATGTTACTTGAGGTAACTACAATTAAAAAAATGTTTGAACGAGAAAGGGAGCTAAAACTCGAAAAGGTTAGTACGGATTTAAAAGTTGCTCACCGTCTTTTTTATGAAAATAAATTACAGTTCTCAAACAAAATAACCGAGACTAAAGCGATAAACCAGTTTACTCACAAATCACACCAAACTACAATCAAGCAGTTGTTGTGGGGAGGGTTGCCAATATTAAATTCTACGACTTTTCCTGATGAAACACATGAATTATTTGGTGGCACTACCACTATTTTTCAAAAAATTGATAGTGGTTTCTTAAGAATTTCCACAAATGTAAAGAAGATTGATGGCACACGAGCGGCAGGAACATTTATCCCAAATTCATCAGCTGTGGCAGAAACCATAAACAATGGAAATATATATTATGGTCGTGCTTATGTGGTAACTGATTGGTATATAACTGCGTACGAGCCCATAAAGTTAAATGGAGATATTGTTGGCGCTTTATATGTGGGAGGTAAAGAAAAAGATATTGTTAAACTTCGTGCTACACTTAATACTCTAATAATTGGAAGAACAGGTTTTCCATTTGTAATTGATAATGAAGGGAGTATTGTATTTGAGCCCAAAGATAAGAGGCGAAATATAATTACAAAAGCCATGAAAATGGAGGTAATGAAAGATACAATTGGTGTTAGTAGATTTGTTAGCAGCATTAACAATGAGGAATATTTGCTTGCGTATAATTACTATTCTGATTTTGGCTTTCACATTGTAACAGCAGTACCTACCAATCAATTAACTTATGCTCCACTAAAAGCCATAGTTGTAAATTCCATAGTTGTGGGAAGTATCATTGTTGTTCTATTGTTAGTGCTAATACTATCAGTAACAACTAAACGTGTTTATCGCATATTAAATGCCATCAAAAAAAGTAATGTAAAATTAAAAACAACACAGGAAGCCCTAAAACGTAGCGAGGAAAATTTTAAAACAATTTTTCAAAATAGTAGCGACGAAATTTTTGTCTCAGATTTTCAGGCCAATATTATTGAAGTAAACGAACAGGCAAGCAAGCTGCTTGGTTATACTAGGGAAGAGCTGCTTCAAATGAATATCCTCGACCTTAAACCTCATAAGCAAGCCGAAATATTTTTACTAAATCGAAAAAAAATTATTAAAGAAGGTGGTCATTTATTTGATTCTGAATATATCACGAAAAGTGGTGATATAGTACCTGTGGAAATAAACAGCCGTGTGCTCGAATTTAATGGTGAAACAGTTATACTAAGTATCTCCCGAAATCTTATAAAACGTAAAGAAATGGAACGCAAGGTGTTGAGTGCCGTTATCCAGACTGAAGAAAAAGAGCGTGAAAGATTTTCCAAAGATATGCACGACGGAATTGGACCACTCCTCTCAACTGTTAAATTATATGTAAACGAATTAGGTTCGCCTGAAATTGGAATTGAAGAAAAAAAGGAATTTGTAATTCAGGTTAACAAAATGCTTGATGATGCGGTAAATAGTATTCGCGAAATATCAAATAACCTAATGCCCAGGGTAATACACGAATATGGCCTAGTAAAAGCGCTAGAAGCTTTTTGTACAAAAGTCAACCAAACTGGTAAAATTCATATTGATTTTAATGCCAAAGGAATTGAACCATCTCTCGATAAAAACATTCAGCTAATTTTATTTAGAGTAATTAGCGAACTACTTACAAATACCATAAAACACGCTAAATCGAAAAACGCATACATTGAGCTTAACAAAATTGATGACAATATTTCACTCGTTTTCACCGATGATGGAATAGGTTTTAATAGTAAAGATGTAATGGCGAAAAAAGGTTCAGGCATTGGTTTAAAAAGTATTGTTAGCAGAATAAAATCGATAAATGGCAGCTGTGAGATTATTAGTAAGGATGGTGAAGGATTTAGAATTGTTATTGATATTTAGGAACAGGGCAAACACATACTTTTACGTAAGTTATTTTTTTGCCACTAATGCACGAATTTATTCTCTTTGTTAATGGAATAACAAAAACGATACGAATTTTTGTATTTTAAAAATTATATTCGTGCATTCGTGACTTTTTTAATAAGTATGAGTTGGCTCTATATTTAGGAATTAGAAATTAGCCCAATTAGAAATTCTAATGTAACTTTGCACTACATATAATTATGGATAACATTGTTAAAATAATAATAGTTGACGACCACGAAATTTTTCGTAGTGGGTTAAAAATGGTGCTCGGAAAACTAGACTATGTTGAAGTTGTTGGCGAAGCAGCAAATGGACAAGAATTCCTAGATTTAACAAGACGCATAGTTTGTGACATTGTACTCATGGATATTGAAATGCCAATTATGACGGGTATTGATGCCACAAAAATTGCCATGAAAGAGAACCCCTCTTTAAAAGTTATTGCCCTCACAATGTTCACTGAAGATGACTACGTGCAAAGCATGATTGATGCTGGTGTAGTTGGTTTTTTAGTAAAGAACATAAACAAAGATACGCTGCACAAAGCAATTACCGCAGTTGCTGGCGGTGGTAATTACTATTCGGAAGAACTATTTGCGTTCTTCAGTCGTAAACTCCAAACAAAAGTAGAAAAAACAGATGGTGACAAGGTTCACTTTACTTCACGAGAAAAGGAAATACTCCAACTACTTTCGGAAGGATTAAGCAACAAAGAAATTGCAGAAGTACTGTACATTAGCGAACGTACTGTTGTTGGCCATAAATCAAACATGCTCGCCAAAACAGGTTGTAAACATGCCATTGGGTTGTTAGCTTATGCGCTTCGTAATAAGTTGGTAATTATTTAATGTATAATTGGAATTGCCATACAGTTTAAAATCAAAATAATATTGAGTTATTATGTTTCAGTATCATTGATTTATCTCCAGCTTATATCCTACACCATGAATATTTGTAATCTTGGTTGAATTATCATCTTTGAATTTCTTTCTAAGTTTAGAGATATAGGTATCCAGGCTTCTCCCAACTATAACACCGTTATCTTCCCAAACTCTTTTGGTTAATTCATCACGTCTAATAACCTGATTTGGATTAGTTACAAAAATAGTTAGTAATTCACATTCTTTTTGCGACAGGGATATTTCCTTAGTATCACTTACCAGTTTATTTTGTTCCGAGTAAAAAATAAAGCTACCAATAATAAAATGATTTTGAGGCTTGCTTTCTGAATTTGGTATTTGTTTCTTCTTTTTATTTAAGAGATCCAATAGAAAGATGACTGAAATTAGGCCTAAAAAAAATAGTAGTATATTCTTATTAAAAATAAACCTTGTTTTTTCTATGAATCGAGTTTCGATAATATAACAGCTTTTTGGTAAAAGTCTACCTCTGCATGGAATGATACTCTTTTCCTCCTCGTTCCTCATTTTAAAACTATATGCAATTTCTTTGTCCGAACATCTAATCACTTCAACAATATAGTACTCTGATAGATTTGTCTTTTGAAAACTTTGTTTTACAATGGAAACCAAACTGTCTGGTTCTATTGAGAGTTGAATTTGAAAAGACAACTTATATTTTGATTCCTCTATTTTAATTACAGGCAATACCAATGATGTAGAATCTTGATCGGCAAGTAATAGTTTGTGACCAATTTCCCTTAAAGCTATTTTTGCTACACCTGATGCATCCTCTTCCATATTCCATGAATCTGAAGAAATCCATAGAATAAAAACCAAAATAAATAAACTACTATAAATGATAATTTTGCTTTTGCTCATAATTATTGCAAATAACTTACAATTCTATAATATTTTACATCTATTGACACTTTTTTTACATTTTTTTTACATTTTTCATTTCATATCAAACTAGTTTTGCTAAAAATTAAAATTCACTTATTTAATCATTAAAAACTACAAAATGAATAGTCTTATCACAATCATAGTTCTATTTTTAGGTATTAATTCCAGCACACAACAATCTAAAATTGAGATTAAAACTACCGAAATTGAAGAATCCAAAACATTTGAGGCCTTAACTATAAAGGATGAACTTTACACGCTTCAATTTAAAATTGAAAAAACCAAAAACAATAAACACAATTTAATAATTGATATAGAGTTACATGATGGTTCTTCGTTTATATCCCCTCACGAAAGAAAAGAATTTAAAGGGAAATTCTATATGGATTTGGGAGACTATGACCAATTAAATTTTGATGGAGACATTATTGAAACTCCACGCGCTAATGCAATATTTTACGGTTCTTCATTCAAGCCTGTAATTTGGGTAAAAGAAAACACAACCTATAAACAGCCATTAAACATATTATCAGATGATAATTTTGAAGTATTTGGTAGGGTTATATTTACTATTGAGCCTCGTTGTACTTTGGAACAAATATCATTTGCTATTAAGTATAAAGATGGAGTAATGACACTTTATTCTCCTAAATGCTAATAGACATAGACTGCGCAATATTTGAATTCAACATCAATGTACTAATGGTAAATTACACACTTTTTAGGATACTACCATAAATAATTGTTGCTATTGGTTCTTTTGGTTACTGTGGCTACTATTGTGACTAACGCAACAGTAGCGGTATCAGTAACAACAAAATAGCAAATATTTCTCCTCACACGATAAAAACTAAATAAACGAATTATCAGATAAACAATCTAACCAAACAACGACAACAACGATAACCATGATAACCACGACATCACTCTCCCCCAACCCCTCCTAAAAGTACTGGTTTCCTATCTGTATAATCAGTAAAACAAAGCATACAAAAAGGTAGTTTCCTACCTAAACCATCTTTCCTTTCTAAAATACTTTTACAACATTATTAATCGTAAAAAATAAGGAAATGGAAATTGCTAAAAAGATTGTAATTGTAGACGACGACATCGACATCATCACAGTAGTTGAGTCAATTTTAACCTCCAATGGTTATCAAGTATTATCAGCCAATGATAAAGTAGAAGGCTTGGAATTAATCAAAAGACAAAAACCTGATTTAGCCATATTAGATGTAATGATGACAACCCCTTTTGAGGGTTTTGAACTTGCTGAAGAAATGGCAAATGATGACGACCTCAAAACTATTCCCGTAATTATTCAAACCTCCATCGAAGTTCTTACCACCACAAAGTCAAGTGTTCAAGCAATGGCACAACAATTTCGTCAAAAGCCTGAGTATTCTGATTTAAGAGTAATTCTTGTTAGAGATCTGGTAACTGGTAAAGCAGGGGTTGACTATTTAAATAATGATAACGCAGCTGTTTGGTTTCCAGTTAGTGCATTTGTAAAAAAACCTGTAAATGCTTCAGTAATTATTCCTGAAATTGAAAAACTACTGAATAAATAAGAGAACATTAAACTCTTTGTTGTTTTGTGATAAGTGCTTTTAAATTTATAAAATAACATATTCAACATCATAGATTTATACGATGATAGAAACAAAAAACATATTTGACAAATATCCCAGTGCTGATAGGGAAAATCTTATCCCTATCCTACAAGATGTTCAAAATGAAGAAGGCTACTTGTCGAAAGAATCAATTGTAGAGGTTAGCTCCTTTTTAAATATTCCAACAAGCAAAATTTTTGGTGTTGCAACATTTTACAACCAGTTCAGGTTTCAGCCAAATGGCAAATATCACATTCAGGTTTGTCGTGGTACCGCTTGTCATGTATTGGGTTCAGCAACTGTACTTCAGGAAGTTGAGAAATTACTAAAAGTGAAAGCTGGTAGTACTACACGCGATGGACAATTTAGTATTGAAGTTGTTGCTTGCATTGGTGCTTGCGGACTTGCTCCTGTTATTTCGGTAAATGGTGAGTTTTTCGCAAAAGTTACCACGGCTTCACTTGCCGGAATTATTGAATCGTTTAAAACAGAGGAGGACAAATAGATGAATAGATTAGATAAAAATATTCAAAGTTTACTTCTAAACAAAGTAGTGGGCGAGAGTGTTGCAGCAGATGTAACTAACAAAAAACTTTCGCTCCTTAAAAGAGAAGTTGTTACCAAACCTGTTATTTACATAGGTGCTGGTACTTGCGGACTAGGTGCCGGTGCCGGTAAAACTCTCAATAATATTAAGTTATATTTGGAGGCAAAATCCATTAATGCCGAAATTATTGAAGTAGGCTGTATTGGATTATGTACAGCTGAACCAATCATCGATATTCAGCTTCCAGGGCATAATAGAATTGCGTTTAGTAATGTAACTCAGGATAAGGTTGATAATATACTTAACTCGGTTTTTAATCTTGAATTACCCACCGAAGTTACACCTTTGTATCAGTTTCCATCTACAGCAAACCGTGCATGGGAAAACGTTCTTAATTTTAATGAGCATCCGTATTTTAAAAAGCAGCAACGCATTGTTCTACAAAATTGTGGCACAATAAACCCGGTAAGCATTGATGAATATATTGCAACTGGTGGTTACGATTCATATCTAAACACTATTAACACATACGAACCTGAGCAAGTTTGTAATATGGTTGAAAACAGTGGTTTGCGTGGCAGAGGTGGCGGTGGTTTTTCAACTGGGGCAAAATGGAAGTTTGCTTTTAACACTCCTTCTGATCAAAAATATCTTATTTGTAATGCCGACGAAGGTGACCCTGGTGCCTTTATGGACAGAGCCGTTATTGAGGGTGATCCACATCGTTTAATTGAAGGTATGATGATTGCTGCTTTTGGCATTGGTGCCACAAAATCATATGTTTACATTCGGGCTGAGTATCCTTTGGCAATCGAACGACTTAAAATTGCACTTAATCAAGCTTGTGAATATGGATTACTTGGCAAGAACATATTTGGAAGCGGTATTGATTTCGATATTAAAGTTAAAATGGGAGCTGGTGCTTTTGTTTGCGGCGAAGAAACTGCACTAATAAAAAGTATTGAAGGTCAAAGAGGAATGCCAATACCTCGTCCTCCATTCCCCGCTGTAAAAGGCCTTTTCGGGAAACCAACCATCATTAATAATGTTGAAACTTTATCGTGCCTTTCTTCGATTATTCCCAACGGTGTTGATGCTTTTAAATCTATAGGTACTAAAACTAGTAAAGGGACTAAGGTTTTTGCCTTGTCAGGAAAGGTTAAGTTAACGGGATTGGTTGAAGTCCCCATGGGAACAACAATTAGAGAAATTATTTTTGGAATTGCCGGTGGAATCCCCAACGGCAAGAAGTTTAAATCGGTTCAAATAGGTGGTCCTTCGGGTGGTTGTATTACCGAAGAAAATCTCGACATTGAAGTTGATTACGACTCACTTTTAAAAATTGGTGCAATGATGGGTTCTGGTGGATTGGTCGTAATGGACGAAGACACTTGCATGGTTGATGTTGCTAAATTTTTCATGGATTTCATTCAACGCGAAAGCTGTGGTAAATGTATCCCTTGCCGTGAAGGAACTCGCCGAATGCTCGAAATTTTAGAAGGCATTACTCACAAACCAATCAACGCAGGTCATAACGAAGCCCTTGAAAGATTTAAAGGTATAACTCAGCTCGAACAACTTGGAAAAGTTATTAAAGAAACTTCTCTTTGTGGACTAGGGCAAACTGCCCCAAACCCAGTGCTAAGTACACTTCAATGGTTTAGAGGTGAATATGAAGAGCATATTTTTGATAGAAAATGCAGTGCCAATGTTTGTACCGAACTACGCACATTTACAATTGATGTTGACAAATGTACAGGATGTACAATTTGTGCAATAAAATGCCCAACCGATGCAATTATTGGTAGTCGTAAAAGCCCTCATTTTATTGTTGATGATAAATGTATTGCTTGTGGAACTTGCTTCGACGTTTGTAAATTCGACTCAATTGTTATCTCCTAAAAAACCTGCGAAAATGAAAAACACAATAAATATAAATAGTAAAGATTGCGAGATACTTCAAGGGGAAACCATTCTGGAAGTGCTCAACAGAAACGGTATAAAAGTACCTACTCTTTGTTATCTTAAAAATTCAACACCAACTGGAGCTTGTCGCATGTGTGTTGTGGAAGATGTTAAAACCGGAAAACTAATCACTTCTTGCTCATTTCCTGCAAATCCGGGTATGGAGATTAAAACACACAGCCAAAGAGTTGTGGAGTCAAGAAAAACAATTATCGAGTTGTTACTATCAAACCATCCTGATGATTGCCTTTACTGTGTGAGAAATAAAAACTGTGAGCTTCAAGATTTATCCGAAGAACATCACGTAAGGGAAAGAAGAATTAGAGGTCGTAAAAACAGCGAAAAACTTGACTTATCGAGTGCTTCAATTGTACGTGATCCTGAAAAATGTGTTTTATGTGGCAGATGCGTTACCGTTTGCGCAGATGTAATGGGAGTTGCATGTATCGATTTTATCCATCGTGGTAACAAATCAATAATTGGCACATCATTCAATCAAGGATTAAACACATCAAGCTGCATAAATTGCGGACAGTGCATAATGGTTTGTCCAACAGGTGCTTTAACCGAGAAAAATCACTTTGCCCAAATCCAGGAAGCTTTAAATAATCCTGCAAAAAGGGTTGTGGTTCAGTACGCACCTTCCATTAGCGTTTCCATGGCTGAAGAACTTGGCATTGAATCTGGTACCGATATAAATGGTATACTAAACGCAGCATTAAGAAAAGTAGGTTTTGATAATATTTTTGATTCATCTTTTTCAGCTGATTTAACAATTATGGAAGAATCTGCTGAACTGGTTCAACGAATAACTGAGGGAGGTGTGCTTCCGCAGATTACCAGCTGCTGCCCTGGTTGGGTTAAGTTTGCCGAAGAGTTTTATCCTGAACTTATTCCAAATTTATCAACTTGCAAATCACCTCAACAAATGATGGGTGCAGTTATCAAATCATACTTTGCACAAGAGGAAAAACTTAAACCAGAAGAAATATATTCAGTTGCAATAATGCCCTGTACTGCCAAAAAATTTGAAGCTCAACGCGAAGAAATGACTCAGGCTGGTATTACTGATGTTGATGCTGTACTTACAACTCGCGAACTTACAAAGTTTTTAAAGCTTTATGGTATTGATATGCACAATATTCAACCCGAGCTAACCGACTCCCCGTTAGGCTTTAGAAGTACTGC
>JASFZK010000253.1:0-3963 GCA_045267845.1 Bacteroidota bacterium
AAGTGGGGTGATGTAAATAATATCACCCTTACAAATATGTTACTTGGTGGTAAATTTCCAAAATTTATGGGTTTCGACAAAGGGCCATTTCCCATACGTGGCGGAAGGGCAACAGTTCATCAAGGGCAGGTTTATAAAAATGCAGGGCGAAATACCAGTTTTGCTCCGTCGTACCGATTAATTACTGATATGGCTGAAAATACTGTTCACACAAACATTGCAGGTGGGGTAAGCGACAGAAGATTTTCCAAACTTTATAACAACGATTTTGCCAATTGGATGAATGGGGTATATAAGAAAATATCTTTATCTCAATAGTGTAATCCTAGTTACTTAATACTTTAACTAATTGGTTAAAATACTACATGAAAATTACAATTGAGCTACATGTATCTCTTATCTCAAGGTAAATGTTGTTTGACCAATGGTGTTATCACCTTCAAAAATATCAACATGATAAAGTCCTGGTTTCATTTCTTGCGAGCTGCGTTTATGCCATCTAACACATAAGTCGATTGCATAATTTTCATAGTTAATCACTTCCTTAATTGAATATTGAAGCTTTTCACCATTGGACATAAATGAATAATCATCACCTCTGCCTTTAACAAGAATTTTTTTGTTAGGTTGGGCAATTCTCACATAAATAGTTTTCTCACCAGGTTCGATAATTGAATTTTCACCCACCGAAAAACAAACTTTAATAAGATCGGTACGTTTAATTTTATCAGTATCTATTTCTTTTCCCCCACCCTTTTTATGTATTGGTGTACTTTTAAGGTTATAAACACTTAATACCGATGCTTCATCAACTTTACCGGTAAGAACCTCTGTTTGTTCTTCGAGTTGACGGTATTTGCGTTTTTCTATTTTTATTTCTTCTTTTATCTGAAGATTTTCTTCGGTAAGATCTTTATTAATTGTAACAATGGAATCCATTTGCCTAACGTAGCCCTGGGCTATCCCTTGAAGCCTCGACATTTTTTTCTTAATCTTATAATACTCCCATTTATAGTTGAGCATTTTTTTAATTTCAACTGCATTTGCCTGTATAACGCTATCCATAACCTGCAACGAATCACTTACTTCACCATAGGCAGTTTTTATTTCGTCGTGCGCTGCCAACAAGGTTTGAAGTTCTTGTTGTAATTCTATTTTTTGTGATTCCTTCTCGGCAAGAAGATCGCTCATTGTGCTTTTTACAGATAACAACCATAATGAAACGCCAATAATACCAAGCGCCATAATTACAATTACAATATACATCCACAAATTTGAACTTCCTTGTCTTTTTTGTTCGTTAATATCTTTTTGTTGTTCCATGGCTAGTGATTTTTTGCAAATTTACAGACAATCTGCTTAAATACAAACGAAAATGTTAGTTGATTTAGTATTGGACTGAAAGTAATACGTTTGAAAGTTTGTAAAGTATAAAAGTATAGAGTTATATTTCCCACTTTCTAACTTTCCACTTTTAACTTTCTACTCTTAACTCACTTAAATAGTAATTCCCATCTTCTTCATTAAAAATGTGGCATTCAGATTTTGTGATATCCCATCTTTAAGTTTATAATCAAACACGAGTTCGTTATTGCTAATTTCAACTTCAAAGCGCTTGTTTATAATATTTTCAGGAAACTCATTAATTAACCCTCCCAAAGCAAGATCGTGAGTAGCAATCATTCCTGATGAACTTAATCTTATAAGTTGTGTAATTAATGCCATTGATCCTTTTTGCTTATCTGCAGAATTTGTTCCCCGTAATACTTCATCTAATATTACAAAGAGCCTTTGACCATTTTCGAGTTTGTCTATTAGCTCTTTAAGTCTTTTAAGTTCAGCAAAAAAGTATGATTCACCATCCTGAAGTGAGTCGGTAGTTTTAATCCCTGTAAAAATATCCACTGGTACAAGCACAAAACTATCAGCAAGTACAGTTGTCCCTGTCATGGCAAGTATCATATTAATTCCAACAGTTCGTAAATATGTGCTTTTACCTGCCATATTTGCTCCGGTAATTATCTGAAATTGCTTCCATCCATCAACATTAATATCATTACCTATACAGCTTTTTTGATCTATAAACGGGTGGGTGACGTTTGATGCATTAATTTCAAAATCATTGGTGCTGAATTTTGGAAAAATGGAATTTGGAAAATTAAATGCAAATCCTGAAAAGGATTGTAATTCATCCATATACGAAAGCTGGTTGAACCAGTTATTCATTAATTTTGCATTACTATTTTTCCATCTTTCAATATTAATTGCTTGTTTTATATCCCACAAAAAGAAGATATTCAAAAATATACCGGCTAGCATATTTAATCTGTAATCCATTGATTTTGTGATTTTCGACAAGCTATTTATGGCCTTATGAGCTGATTGGTCTCCGCTAATATTATCAACAATGCTGTTTAATAGTTTCGATTTAAACTCTTTGTTGGTTATTAATGTAAATAGCTTAGCATACTTTAAAAGCAGATCTGATTTTTTACTTACCCGGGCATGAATTTTATTCAAAGTACCCATCTTGGTACCAACCAAAATCAAAGGTAAAATCAAAAACATCAAAAAACTGCTTATGGTAAGAATATCAAAATTAATTAGTGCAATAACACCAAATCCCAGCAAAGGGTTAATAATAAGCATTATACGATTGAACAGCGTGTTAAATTTTACATCGTTGGTTTGTGCCCATTCAAGCAATCCGGCTTGCGCCCCTTTTTCTTCATGAAAAATATTTCCAATGGCCTGGAATTTTTGTCTCCAATCGGGCTTATCACGTAATTCGGAAATTGCATCCTGACGATCTTTCAAAACACTAACTTCCATTACTAGTTTATTAAGCCTGTGAGCAAGTCTGCTTCTTCCGTTTGTTGTTGCAGTGCGATTAATAAGCTGGAACAACGACCTGCTACCAAAAATATCAAGATCTTCGTTGTATGGGTGTGATGCAGCTAAAAAATCTTCACCATCATCCATACCCACAGTACTACCACTCAATATTTTAATCTCATTTTCATTTATTTTAATGAGTGTTTCATTCCACTTTCTTTTTTTCTCAAGACCAGCATGAACTCTAACCAGATAAATAAAAAGAATAAACCCAAAGGTAAATAGTATGGCAAGAATTTCGTACCCATTGGCAACAGAAACATAGATGCCAACAATGGTAATTAGAAATACAAGAATACGTATCAGAGAAATTATTCTGCTTTGTTTTACAACTTCCTGCAACGTTTTTGTGTACTTGGCAGATTGTTGTTCAAAGTAATTAAGTGGGTTATATTTTGATTTTGTCATGAAAAATAAAAAGTTACAAGTTTAAAGTTTGTGAAGTTGAAAGTGAGTTTCAAGAATAGTTGGATTAAAATATTTCTGTCAATTTGCAAACTCACCTATTTCTTAAGCCTACCCGGGTTATCCTGTAAAAACCCTGCCCAACCTGAGTATCCGGTATTTTTCTTTATACCTGTTCCTTGAAAATAATGACACACGGCAGTTGCTAAACCATCGGTTGCATCAAGATATTCTGGTGGTTTATCAAATTTAACAATGTTGCTTAACATTGCAGCAACTTGCTCTTTGGAAGCATTTCCATTTCCGGTAATAGATTGTTTAATTTTTTTTGGCAAATATTCAAAAATAGGGATGTCCTTATACAACGCAGCTGCCATGGCAACACCCTGAGCCCTACCTAGTTTTAACATAGACTGTACATTTTTACCAAAAAAAGGTGCTTCGATGGCTAATTCATCAGGATTATATTCTTCAATAATTCCAAGCGTCCGTTCGAAAATCTTTTTTAATTTTAACGCGTGGTTATCGTACTTTGCTAATTTAAGAACTCCCATTGTGATTAAACGGATATTATTCCCATTTTGCTGGATTAATCCGTAGCCCATAATGTTAGTTCCAGGGTCAATACCCAAAATAATACGTTCCAAAATAATAGTTGGTTAT
>JASFZK010000254.1:0-4533 GCA_045267845.1 Bacteroidota bacterium
TTCATTTAGTAGACCCGTTTTAGTGCTAGGGTGTACCCATACTTGTACCCAAATTATGGCCACAATTAATATAGTATTACGTAAAAAGAAATTAGCAAATGGAAACTATCCTGTAGTAATTAGATTATCCTTGAACGGAAGCTCAGCTACATATCTAAGAATAGCAGGTTTATCATCCACAATCGAACAATGGAATTGTGATTTATCAAGGTTTAATCGCAATAAGAATAAATATAAGGAGCTGAACAAAGTTATTGGTGATATAGAATCTAAAGTTGATTCAATAGCCTCTAAGTTATTAGCCTCAAACAAATTTACATATAAGCGTTTTAAAGATATTTATCTTGAATCTGATAAAGCTGATGATAATGTCCTAAATGCTTTTGATAAGAAGATTGGAGAACTAAAGCAACTTAATAAAACAGGGAGTGCCAAAGTTTGTAGTGATTGTAAAGCAGCTTTTGAGGAATACACAAAAAGTAAATATGTAACCTTTGATGATATTGATTTCAGATTTTTACAGGGGTTTAAGACACAAAGGTTGCTTAAAGGTAACAAAATCAACACTATTAGTATCTATTTTCGTGGACTTAGGGCTGTGCATTATAATTATTGTAAGGTGAATAATCTAAATAGACCTACTGCTTATTTAGAAATTGGTATAAAAACTGAGGTAACAAAAAAGAGAGCATTATCAAAAGCTCAACTACAAAAGCTAATTAATTATACGTGTTTAACATATGCTGAGCAGCGTAGTATTGATTTATTCTTTTTCTCATTTTATTGTAGGGGGATTAATTTGATGGATATTGCCCAGCTTACCCAATCATCAATTATAAATGATAGAATCGAATACAAACGTTCAAAAACCTCAGGTTTATTTTCAATCTTAATTACACCAGAAATTCAGAAAATATTAGATAAGTATGCAACTGCTAGTAGTATTTATTTATTCCCTATTCTGAAATCGGATTCTAACATAAGAAATACAGTTGTTAATTTTAACCGTACTCAAAATAAGATATTGAAGCGTATTGCACTCAAACTTGAAATACCACATTTTAGTAGTTATGCATCTCGCCACAGTTTTGCCTCCATTTTACGAGAAAATAACGTATCAATTGACATAATTTCACAAAGCTTGGGTCATAGCAGCGTTAATACTACAAAAGTTTACCTAAATTCCTTCCCAAACACTATAATTGACAAGGTTTCATGTGATTTATTATAAGTTTTCACAAAAAATTATTTTCAGAAATTTTAGATGTGTTCGTATTATTTATCGCCTATTACCATTTACCCCCAGGGCTTTAGTGTTTTGGAAAGGGTTTTTTAATATGTGGAATCTAGCTCAACCAAATGGGAAATGGAAATTCCACCAGCTCCCACGTAAATAACACTTTCTTTTTTTTAATACCCAAAGCTCGACATTTTGTCTAAACCTTAATCTATGCTTAGGCTCGGTAGCCCTGCCATTGCATGATGATTATTCGTTAACATACTGTACAACAGCGCCACCAGCACCTACGCAAGTGTAGGTCCAGCCGAATTTTTATTAATCAGGTGCGCCAGTTACCAATACAAGCCCCAAAGGCATTGGCAGGAACTATGTATATTAATAATGACAAAGAGTGTGTTGATATAAGCGTACAAAACGATCAACCACTAATGTGGCAACAACCATTTAATGATTTGCTTGATGAGATTTATTATCCTGGTTACGCAGATAAGCTGATGGATGAAGACCCCGAATCATATTCACGGGAGTATTGGTACTTCATGCAGCTATACGATTAAGCCTAGGGGTGTATAAGTAGTGCATAAATAGTGTAAAATTATGGTATACTTTGAACACCTCTTTTGCACATATAAATTTAACCTAAAAGCACTTACAGGTACTTACGGGGTTGATTTGCACGTAATTTCATCCCCCTTCTCCCAGTCTGTATTTATAGTACACACCCCGACTCACAAAGGGGGGAAGAATATCAATTAAATTTATACAGCTTATTAGATTTAACGTAGTCGTGGTATGAGAATACAACTTTTGTTAGCTTTAAAACATTTTTAGGTTTACTTGTGTCTTTACCTTGTAGCTTCGTTTCTGTAGTAATGAGATTGTACCCAAATATATTGCTTGATAAATCGTCTGGCAATACTCTCCTGATGCCTTTAAAGTGCTTTTCAATTTCCTTCTTCCAAAGTGTCGCACTCATACGATTAACTTTTGGTTTAAGCATCATTGGTGTAATAGCATTCAATACCTTTTTGATAGCATGATTATACTTTTTGAAGTTACCATTATAATATCGTATTGCTCGCATAAGTTTTGTTACCGTCTGAACAGGTACTCTGCTAGGATCAAGTATGGCTCTCATCGTATCTTCATCCTGAACATTATCCGAGTAAGCTGTAGCAGCAACAATTAATCGTTGTATACTTACATTTGCTTCATATGCAGTATCAATTGCACCTTCAAGCCCGTCCTTGCGTGATACTGGCACATGTAATACACTTTTACTTTTTGCTGTACGTGCATCACCAGATGACTCGCTTATTATATTTAAGACATCATGATGTGTTAAGCCTGTTTTATAAAATCTACCAATGGATAATAAGTCTCTCGTGTACTTCACTACATTTTTTGGTAGTACTTTCATTTTTATATTCCTACTTTTAGCTTTCTCGTAGGCACTAATCTGCTCATGTATTCCTTCAAATTTATAGTTCTCATGAAACACAAGGTTAGGATCATAATTCTGTATAATTCTTACTAAATGTGATCCATGTAGGTCACGAAATCGACTATATATTTTATTAGCGAATAAACATTTATTCAATTTGTAACCTGTACGCCCATCTGTAAGTCTTGTGTATAAATCTTCCTGGCCTACAGGTATTTCAATTCTGTATTTGATAATAGTTTCGTCAATATTATTGAGCATGGTTTGAATGTACTCAAAATAGTTATGCCGTTCATCGTCATCAGCCCAATGAAGCTCTTTTTCACCATAATCGTAATACATAAAATAGTATTCTCCTGTATAATTCCTACATCTTCCCAAGTATTGCTGAAATCCATATGGATCAAATTTACCAATCAAAAATTGTGCATCAATATCATAGTCATTTATGTTTATACCCGCCTGTACAACTTTGTTTAGGATAACAATGTTTGCATCATGAGGCAATTTATCATTATCCACAAGGTAATTCCATGATGATGATTCACTATCATTTCGGGTTTTAGCATTCAATTTTACAATATTATATGAAGGCAAAACTTCTTCAATAGCCTTATAAATGTTATCTTGTAGCACAAAAGTTTCAGTCCAGATTACGACTTTCTTTAACTTCTGATTCTTAATATAATATGCTATTACTTTTGGGATATTGGTTTCCATAAACTGATAAATCTCCTTTGGTGGAATGTTAGAGGTTTCAATTCTAATATTTTTATCGACCTTTAAAAGATATTTTAATACCCATGATGATGCTGTGGCACTAAATCCAATAACTGGACAGCTAGCTTCTACAATTGTATCTACAGTACGGTTAAAATCACTTCGTGTGTCTGTCAAAAAGGAATGCGATTCATCGATAATAACAATAGTGTTTTCTGGGTCAAGTCTACCATCTTCAAATAATTTCCATGCACTATCAATGGTTGAAAGATATGGGTCTGTCCATTTTGCATCAAAACTCTCTTCCCATTCTTCAAGTTCATCATGTGTATCACTATTATATATCCATGAATCAATACCATATTTTGATTTAAGCTTTTTATGTAGTTGGTTAGTGATACTAATCAATGGCTCAAGTACAATAAACTGGTATTGGTCTTGGTAGTAATTAATAATATCAATTGCATAACTCGTTTTCCCGGTACCTACTGGAGCACTAATATGAATTTTTTCTTTATTATCTATCGCATCCTTAACAAATATATCTAGCTCAGTCTTTGCTTCATCTATCCATTTCTTTACAACTATTTTTTCTTCTATCATCTGGTAGTATTCATGATTTATTCGGTATAAAAATACGGCTTTTACGAATCTAAAGACCCTACAATATGCCATATTATAAATTAGTGGTTGCAGTAGGAATATAATGCTCAAATAATATCCAAATTTAGGTCTTGTTATAGGTATATTACGTACTTAAATACCTGTAGGTGTATATTTACTTAGATTGGGTCAAATAAACGCTATTTAATGCATTCACTCAAGTTTTAATAATGCGTAGTTCCATATTGAGGTTGAAAGAGAAAAAGTATAGATACACAGACTCAAAATGACAAATGAATCGCTATTATGAGTGAAAATTCTCAAAATATCGCTGAAAATGGTTGAGATTGATAGATTTTGGGCAGGATATCGTTAAAATATCGAGGATTTAGAGGATTTAGTCTTGGTTATAAGGTATTCGTCCCTTTTCAGCAACAAAAATCCTTCCAGACCTAATCATAAAACTGAAACTAGTATTATTTAGCCTACGGTTGCTAATGCAAGTCTGTAATGATTTTATGTTTTG
>JASFZK010000255.1:0-5877 GCA_045267845.1 Bacteroidota bacterium
GATTCCCACTTCTTATTCTTCAACAAGTATCCTGTAATTTTTTCTTGCTTTACCTGCGTAAATACTCTCAGGATAATCTGTCATAAGAATAAGATATAGATTAAGAGCTTCCTCATTATTGTTAAGCCTTGTTCTTTGAAGTTCAGCACGTTCAAATAATGCATTATCTGCTTTAATGCTTTTCGGATAATATGATATCAGTTTATTGTATACCGAATCAGCTTTATTAAAATCATTTAATTTGAAATAGATATTAGCCTTATTGTATAGTGTATATTCCATACTAAACATACCTGCCGGATCATCTTCAATTTTATTTAAGAGTATCATTGCCGAGTCGTATTTTCTCTGATATGTATATAAATCTGCCTTAGCAAACTTACGCAGTATAAATCCAATAGTGTCTTCCTCACGCATATTATCTATAAATAGCGACAGTTCGATTGCATCATTGGAAATTAGCTTTGATGTGGCCGATTTAAGAATATCTAAACGTGTATTTGCCCAATCAAATTCACCAACATAGTAAAATACTTTGGCATTTTTTAATTTAGCTTCATGACCAATGGGCTCACTTTTCATATCTGTTTCAACTTGTGAATACAGCAATGTGGCATCCCAAATATGGCCTGTTGATAAAAGTATATCGGCAAGTTTTAGTTTAAGAGATGCTTTATTTATTGGATCAATGCCATGTACCTCGATAGCATCAACTAGCATGCTTATTGCCTGACTATTATTTCCAAGCCTAAAAGCTGTAATATCAGCCACACTTTCCACAATACTTGATGTAAGGTTGTTAACACCAAGTATAGAAATTGCTCTGATACCAAGTTTTTCTAGTTCTTTATAGTCTTCACTAACAGTATTTGGATTTTCTTCAACCTGTTTTGCGATGGATAAATAATATCCCACATAGCTCTCAGTAAAGTATGGCGAATCGTTTTTTTTATTTTTTACATATTCATATGCTAGAGCACTTGCTTGATAATCATAATTTGACATTGCTATATCAGCAAGTTCAAGCATATCGAGGTCGCGGTTGCCAAACCTTCTGTCGATTGCTTTTGCCTGGCGATAAGCCATTGTAAAATCCTTTGTTTGCAAAGAATACCACAATAACATTTCTGCTAATTGTATATTGTCAGGGTTTTGTTGCGAACTCAGCAATAATTTAGTTTTTAGCATCCCAGATAAGTTGTTGTTAACATCGATGCGCATTACATATTGTAATCTGGTTTTTATTCGTTGTATATCAGCAGGATGTTGCTCTAGTTGTGTGATGTAGCTGTCAAACATCTTACTATAATCACCACTATAAAAATATGCATTTGCAATTTCGAAATTGTAACTATTGTTATTGCCTTGCATTTGTGTTGCTTTTTGAAACACTTTAACAGCCATGTCAGTGTACCCCTTTGATTGTAAGCTTGAAGTAATTTGAATGATTTGATTACGGTCTGTCGGAAGGTTATTCATAACCTTATTAAGTACCTTAGTTGCCTTTTTTTTATTTCCAGATAAATTTGCAACGTAGGCTTCATCAATTAAATATCGAAAATTATTTTGATTTAACTTTTTTTGTTGCTTCACTAATCGCTCAGCTTGTCTGTAGTTTTTTATTTCGATCAGTGAATTAAAATAATAGGTGTAATAGTAATTACTAGGTTTGCTTTTATACAATTGTTGAAATAGCTCAGCAGCTTTATCAAATTCCTTATCTCTATAAAACTTAATTGCTAACTTTTCTTTTGGGTTACCCCGATTTTGTTGCTGCCGCGAAAGTATAACTTGTTGGTTGTTTTGCGCATACACATCTGCGAAAGCAAATATGCCCATAAAATAAATAAGTAAGAATGAATATTTAAATATGCTAATCACTGGCTGCACAGTTGGTGTTATTTTTTAATAATAATTGAAACAAGCTGTAGTTTAAAATAGCCTGCTGATTTGCTCTATTCTCACTAATTTATTATGTCAAATTTGGTGTAACTTCTTAGAGCCTCAGGGATAACGATTCCATCTTCAGTTTGATTGTTTTCGAGTAGAGCGGCAACAATACGTGGAAGAGCCAATGCGCTACCATTTAAAGTATGCGCCAGCTTCGACTTTCCATCTTTATCTTTAAAACGCAGTTTTAATCTATTGCTCTGGAAATTTTCAAAATTAGAGACTGAACTCACCTCCAGCCAACGCTTTTGAGCTGTCGAAAAAACCTCGAAATCGTAAGTAAGTGCCGAAGTAAAGCTAAGGTCGCCACCACAAAGTCTAACAATTCTAAATGGTAGCTCAAGTTTTCGTAGCAAATCAGCAATTTGATCTTTCATTTGCTCAAGGGTTTCATACGACTTATCAGGATGTTGGATTTGCACAATCTCAATTTTATCAAACTGATGTAAACGATTCAGTCCTCTAACATCTTTGCCATATGAACCTGCTTCACGACGGAAACAATTTGAATATGCCACATTTTTTATGGGGAAATCATCCTCTTTTAATATTACGTTTCGGTAAATATTAGTAATTGGTACTTCAGCAGTTGGAATAAGATATAGGTTATCTTCGTTAACAAAATACATCTGACCTTCTTTATCAGGTAGTTGACCTGTGCCATAACCCGAGTCAGCATTAATGAGTAATGGTGGTTGATACTCCAGATAATCTTGATCCAAAGCCTCATCAAGGAAAAAATTAATTAGAGCACGTTGTAACCTTGCTCCTTTGCCCAAATAAAATGGGAACCCGGCACCTGTTACCTTACTTCCCAAATCAAAATCTATAATATTATATTTTGAAGCAAGTTCCCAGTGAGGAACAGCATTGGCATATAACTCAGGAATTGTACCTTCTTCGTAAATTAACTCATTATCAGTATCTGATTTGCCTGGAGGTACCGAAATATGAGGAACATTGGGTAGCTCCACTAGTTTATTATTTAAGCTACTAACAGTTTCGTTAAGTGTAGATTCAAGTTCTTTGGCATTTTTTTTAAGATTGGCTGATTTGGTTTTTGCTTCTTCAGCTTTATCTCTTTGTCCTGTTTTGTAAAGGTTTCCAATTTCTTTGGCTAACTTATTACTTTCTGATAAACTATCATCCAGTTCTTTCTGGGTTTTCTTCCTAAGGTTATCAAGTTCAATAACTTCATCAACAATTGCTGCTGCATCAAAGTTTTTAATGGCCAGTTGTTTAATAACGTAGGCTTTATTGTCTCTTATGTAATTAAGTAATAGCATATTATAATTTTTATGCAAAGTTAGTTTATAAAATTGTATTATTTGATGTTTAGTTGGTATTATACCTCCTTAATATAGGTACTAGAGCAAAACAAAAAACCCGGACAGTGAATACCGACCGGGTTGTTTTATTAAACAAAAAATAACTTAACGAATTGTTAAAAGTTAATTATTTTCTGTGTTCATAGGTACTACACTTACGTAAGACCTATTGTTTCTCTTTTTTCTGAATTCTACAACACCATCAGTAAGTGCAAATAATGTATGATCTTTACCCATACCTACATTTAAGCCAGGGTTGTGTGTGGTTCCTCTTTGACGAACAATAATGTTGCCTGCAATAGCACCTTGTCCACCAAAAATTTTAACACCTAATCTTTTACTTTCTGATTCGCGTCCGTTATGGGAACTACCCATTCCTTTTTTATGTGCCATATCTTATTATTTATAAGCCTATATTAGTTAGGCGAGTTAAACAGTAATTTTTTCTATAAGTACTTTACTTAGATCTTTACGGAAACCATTTGATTTTTGGTATCCTTTTCTTCTTTTCTTCTTGAAAACAACAACTTTGTCGCCTCTTAGATGAGAAACAATCTTTGCATCAATGCCAGCTCCCTCAACTAATGGTGTACCAACTTTTACGTCGCCATCATTATCAATTAAAAATATTTTGTCAAATTTTACTTTGTCACCTTCTTCTCCTTCGAGTCTATTAACAAAAACTTCTTGTCCTTGTTCAACTTTAAACTGCTGTCCGGCTATGTCAACAACTACATACATGTCTAATAATATTAGTTTGATTTCCCTAGAAATTTGGAGGTGCAAAAGTATAAAAAAAAACTAACTAACAAGTAATTGTTATTAATTATTTTCATTATCTAATAATATTTTACTCAAATTAGTTTGCCACTTAGCAGTTTATAGTAAATATTATTAATGAATTAATATGTGAACAATTTCATTGTATATTAATAATCAGAATGTTATCGCTTATTTAGTGATTTAAATAGAAACTTAAAAAAGTTGTTTTTATTAGATGTATTCACCAACAAAACACCTACTAAAATAAGTGCAAACCATGCTAAATAAATTAGTTCAAATATTTCTCCATCAATAATACCCCATGCAATTGCAACGATTGGTATTATATATGTTACTGAAGATGCAAAAATTGGGCTACTCATTTTAATAAGCTTATTAAAGGCAATAAGTGCAATAGCAGTTCCAAATACCGATAAAATGGAAATATATCCTAAACCTATTAGAGAATTTTCTTCATTGAGTAGTTTATTTGGTATATCGGTTAAAAACAGTACATAAATTAAGGAGGGAATTCCAATATAAAAGAATGTTAAAGCAGTTATGGCAAGTGAGTCGATTTGTTTTAAGTATAGTTTTATAAAATTCACATTAAAAGCATAACAAATGGCTGCAATTATAATGAGTGAAGCATATTTTATATTATCAGCAAAACCCAGGTCGCCACTACTTGCGTATATGAGGCCAATTGCTCCAAATAACCCAATGAATACACCAAGTACATTATACCACCCTGTTTTAAATTTGAAAAAAGCCAGTCCTATAAATAATGTAAACAAAGGAGTTAGAGAGTTTAAGGTACCTGCCAAAAAACTATTAATTTGAGTTTGTGCTATGGCAAAAAGAAATGAAGGTATAAGGCTTCCAATAAGTCCTGATATTATTAGGTAGTTTCTGTGTTTTTTATCAATTTTCCTTATTTTTATCAAGGCAACTGGGAGTAAAAATATAAATGTTACAGTTACTCTTAATATACCAACCTCGGTTGCCGAAAAAAAATCAAGAGATTTTTTAATTAAAATAAATGAGCTTCCCCATACCAACATTAACGAAAGTAGTATCGACCACGATATGAAATTTTTGTTATTATTCATGTATTATATAGAGTTCATAAAGTAGAATGTTATAAAAGCTTAATGCTACAGATGCTACGATTTTATTAATCTGTAAGAGCATTTTATAAAATAATCATGCAGTTGGCTATTATATATTGAACTTTATGATTTACAAATTTGTCGCAAATCTATAAAAAACATCAGACAAATTATATTTTAACTTTTTGTAATTGACTCAATTAGAAATTATTTTTTACTTTTGTCGATTAGAGTAGTTTGAATGCACGAATTTTTTGCAAGAAGTAATATTCAAATATGATTGAAGATCACGATAGTATAATTGTAGGTTTGAAAAATGGCGACAAGGCTGTTTTTGAAATTGTATATCGTGAGTATTATTCGCAACTGTGTTTTTACTGTGTAAAATATGTTGAGAATTTTGAAGATGCTGAAGGAATTGTACAGGATCTTTTCGTGAAACTATGGGAATTGCATGATGATCTTGAGATAAACAGCTCCTTAAATGCATATTTGTATAGAGCAGTTCAAAACTATTCACTCAATTTTTTAAGAAAACAAAAAACAAAAGATAAATATATTGTAACAAACTCTAGTTTGCATCCTGTTTTGCAAGATAGTGGTCTTGTGAAGATGGAAGAAGATGAGTTACGTGTAATTTTGAAACATGCCATATTGAAATTACCCGAAAAACGAAGAGAAATTTTTGAGCTTAGTCGTTTTGATGGTTTTAAATATAGCAAAAT
>JASFZK010000256.1:0-3662 GCA_045267845.1 Bacteroidota bacterium
TATGAAGCCTTTTTTTATTGTCTTGACAATGATTACCATTGAATAAACTACCCATTTTCACTTAACTTCTCAAACCTTTTTCTATCGATAATATAAATGGATTATTGGTGGAGTATTAGGTATTATTGGTGATAACATCAATCAGTAAGGCAGGTTTAAATTAGTTGTTTGGTGGATTATTTCTCTCTTTTCAACCCGCATGCTTGGAAAAAACCAGACGGGTTAGGATGAAATTATTACTTGTCAGGAAGAAATTAATATATGTCCTGAAGAAATACATATTTCAAGCGCTAGAATTACAAAACTTTAGCGCTAGAGTTTGTAATGTTTAGCGCTAAAGTTAACTGCTTATACTGCATAAAAAAGTCCATACATCACCATAAAAATTAAAAACTTCTATTCGAAACTAGGGGTTTAATTATTGGAAGATTTTTTACTTGTACAAAAATAGGATTATTCTTGTTTTTTATATTTAACAGTGTTGAGCATATTACGGAACTCTGTACCTGCACGAAACTTGAGGTTCAAACCTCTAATAAGTTTTTCATTAAAATCTTCAGGAGTTTGGGCCCCTTTACTCGACATTGTTACTCTAAATGAACCAAATGCTCCTAGGCTAACCATCCGGCCTTCAATTAACTTATCAGGAATAACTTGCAATAACCCTTCTATTACAGCCATTGTATCCATCATACTAATGGTTGATTCATTTGAAATTATTCTGGCAAGTTCCCGTATACTAACCATACCTTGATTTTGAGCAAAAGCATAGTATTTGCGAGGATCCATGATTGCCTGTGGATTCACTCTTTCTTTAATGGAATATTTAACCATGATCGTATAATTTTAGTTGAAAAAAAACAAAACTGTCTCGAATTCAACAACAGTTTATTTACATATTTTTCAAATATAAACATAAGTATGCCTGGAAGTTACATCATGTATAATTATTCATAGTTCTGCGTTCTTTTGCACTAACTATTAGGTAAGTTGATTATTAATACCACTGTTTCAAGCGTGGACGTTTGAAATCCATTTAACTCAGCACTTTGCGTCTTAGCGCCTTTGCGAGAAACAAAACTTACTCGGTAAGAGATCCCTGCATAGCCGGTCAGGCAATCTTCGCTTTGCTACTAATGACAACTATTTATAATTGATTGTATATTAATTAATTACAATCCTGTTTTTTGAATGTTGAATGTCCAATACCGAATATTGAAGTAGGTCTGCTGCTTCATTCAAAATTCGATATTAAAAATTCAGTATTCAATATTTTTTCTTTTGTCATATCGCTTCATTGGCTCCCTTTTCTGGGGTCTAAATCCTCAGGAGGACAAAGTCATGCATTTTAAGCTTCTAAAAAACTAAACTTGACTAGACGAAAACACAGCTGCATCTTGAGTTATTTAGGAGCCAAGAGCTAGGGATGTTCATTCACAATGCTGAATCCTGATTCTTGATTCCTGCATCCTAACTCTACACCCTGTTTCAAGCGTCCACACTTGAAATCCATTTAACTAATTTTGAAACCATAAGGCAAAGTTAACCACACCAAATCACAGCTACCTGCAGGACTACACTTTAGAAAGTAATAGCAAAATTCATTTTTGTCGACAATAATTAAAAGGTCCTGATATAGAGCTGTATGCGAGTGGAAGATTGAAGCGGCAAGTGGGCTTCTCAGTTACTGGGCTAGTCATTAAGACGCTGTACTACTTATACTTAAGAGATGTATAAATAACTTAGCTTAATTTAGAAATGATAAAGAATGCAGGCATAATTATTCTAGATTGGGCACAATAGTTTATATCCATCGTATGCTGGCATTTCTTATCTCTGTATTATTTTTTGAGTTATTATTCCTTTATTTGTTTGCAGTTTGATGAAATAAATTCAAGCTACTTAACAAATAGCATTCTTCTTGAAGTCGAAAGGCCACCTACAGATAATACATAAAAGTAAATACCATTATTATTTGCATTTAAAGTGAATTGCTCCTCATAAGTTCCCTTATTCAATTGTTCGTTGACAAGAGTGCGTATTTCTTCACCATGCATATTATAAACTTTAAGTTGTACACTTGAAGATTTGGGAATAGAAAACCGTAAAGTAGTATTTGTACTAAAAGGATTAGGAATATTTTGCTCCAAAGAAATATTACAATTTAAGGATACAGGAGTAATGCCAGTCAGAAATTGATCGAGGCTTATTTTAATTTCTTTAAAAGTAACGGGTGTATTAAAAGGATAACCTGCTGAGCCTTCAAAGTAGTAAATATATACAATATCATTTCGAACAACCATGTCATTCAGCCAATAATTATGATAGAAATGAGGCAAGTCTATGAGACCTCCTGTTCCATCTGATTTAATCCAACTCAAATTAGGATTAAAGCCATTATCTTCATTTACCCACATAGCTGTATTATCTAAATCTAAATGTATATTTGGGCAATTAACAAATGCGGTTAAAGCACCTGAATATTCAATACTTTGGTTTTGCCAACCTTGTCCTTCATTTTTCAAAAAAGCAGGATGTCCCTCATTTCGGCGAAGATCGTATAACAAATATACCCCCATACTTGATGCACCTAATTTTGTGAATAAACCTCCGATTGAACCACCACCATAGCTTGTTAAGTTTATATCCTCAAAATCCAGCATCCATTCGTTGTTTTCTCTTACATAAATTCTTGTAATTAAGGTGTCAGGATAATGTCCCTCTCCGTAAGCAACATAGGTTTTGTTGTTGTGATTAACAATACTGGGTTTTGTTCTATACATGTTTATGGGAGACGAAAGGTATTCAATCTCCCAATTACTACCATTATAAGATGCATATGTAATTCGCCCGTAACCACCACCTGGAGGTGGTGCCCAAAATGCAATACCCAGCCCATTTGAGCCATCAGGGTCTGCAACCATATTGGCCACAGCTGCATAATTAGCTACAAAAGAACTCTGCCATTCATTATTACTTTTTTGGTAAACATATATCTTTTTATCACTTTCTAACGAAACATAAATATGTGGTTCTCCGAATTCATCAAATTGAAGCGTTGTTCTGGAATTAATCAAATACCATGGATCTGAAGGAATCTCAAAAATGGTTTCTTTAGTTATTCCATTCTCATTTCTGATGGCATAAATAAGTTTAATTGTTTGGCTTGTGTCTTGCATTAAATAAGACAAATGAATCTCTTCATTAAATTCCACGGCCCGTAACCCAAACATACCTGTCTGATTAAAGTCAGTACAAGTAAATGAATCAATTACTGTAATTTCGTAGTCATAATCAATTTGTGCATAAATTGAGGTAGTAAAAAAAACAAGAAAAGTAATAATTAGATTTTTCATGATTATTAATTTTAGTTATAAGAACTTAGAATATTTCAAATATACAATCATTTCAAAGTTATGTCAATCTTTTTGCTTGCATATAACGTTTTGAATATATTGCATGCCGCACTTTATTCAAAAATTTTCTTTTATTTCACTAATGTTCAAATTTACTAATTCTATCTAAATATTAAGAACTGCTACATGCACTTTGTTTTTTGTATAAATTTTGATGATTCTGTAGATCTTCTAAAACTTAATAACCTTTGTTGTATATGATTGCTGATTTTGAGTAATTCTAACAAAATAAACACCTTTAACTAG
>JASFZK010000257.1:0-6718 GCA_045267845.1 Bacteroidota bacterium
TAACAGGTTAATTAAAACAATTGTATTTCTGTTGAGATAAGGTTTGCAGCCAATTATTATTGTTGGTATTATTTGCTTATATTTGAGCAATTTCACTATTCCATCACGAATATGTATCATATTTATGCAATATCGGATAGTACCGGAAGAACGGTAGATCAAGCTGCACATGTGGTATTAGCACAATTCCCAAAGGTTGCATCAGAGGTTCATTTAATTAATGATGTGGATAACGAAAAAAAGATTGATGAAATAATTTCAATAGCACACAAAAACAAAGGTTTAATAATACACTCATTTGTAAAGCATGAATTAAGCGAATATATTTCATATGAATCTAGACTTCATAATCTTGAGGTTATCAACCTATTAGGGCCTGTACTTAATCGGCTATCACATTTTTTCCATAGTACACCTGAGGAAAAACCAGGCCTTTTTGGTCGTTTAAACAAAGATTATTTTAGAAGGATAGAAACAACTGAGTTTGCAATTAAGCATGATGATGGGGCTCATACTGAAGGATTATTAGATGCTGAAATTATTATTCTTGGTGTTTCGCGTACCTTTAAAACACCATTAAGTATATATTTGGCGTATAAAGGATGGCTCGTTGCGAATATTCCAATTATATTAGATATTCCAATTCCTAAAATTATTTATAAACTCCCTCCAGAAAAAATATTTTGCCTAACTACCAATCCATCAACTTTATCCCGCTTAAGAAATGTACGAAATGAATACTTGCAGGGTACAGCAAGAAAGTATGCCAGCTATGATTATGTGAAAAAAGAAATTAAATATGCCAATATGCTTTTCAGCACACAACCAAATTGGGCAAAAATAAAAGTAACGGCAAAACCAATTGAAGAAATTGCTAATCGTATAATATGTATATATAGAGATTGCATGAAAAACAAAAAATAATTTATAGTTCCTATAAAGCACTAATTACATATGGAAAATAATTGTTTAACATTTATTAAAAAAAGTGAAGTACTATTGGAATTATTATTATAATTGTAAAAAAAATATTTAAGTGAAAAATAAAGTAGTAATTATAACTGGAGCATCGTCTGGAATAGGCAAAGCGCTAGCTCAAATATTTTCACATCGAGGGTCTAAAGTTGTTATTGGTGCTCGAAATATAAAAAGTTTAAACGAAATTTCAGAGGAAATAAATAAAAGTGGGGGAGATTCAATTGCTGTTAAAGCAGATGTTAGTATTGAATCCGATTGCAGAAATCTTGTTGATGTAGCAATTGAAAAATATGGTAAGATTGATGTAATGATTAACAATGCTGGTATTTCAATGCGTGCTTTATTTGAGGAAACTGAACTGGCTGTCATAAAAATATTAATGGATGTTAATTTTTGGGGAACAGTATACTGTACTAAATTTGCTCTGCCAAGTATACTTGAGAATAAAGGAAGCATTGTTGGAGTTTCCTCAATAGCTGGTCTTAAAGGATTACCTGCCCGCACAGGATATTCTGCTTCAAAATTTGCCATGGATGGTTTTCTGGAATCATTGCGTGTGGAAAATCTTAAAAAAGGGATACATGTACTAATTGCTTACCCAGGGTTTACTGCATCAAATATTAGAAACACATCATTAAGTGGAAATGGATCTCCTCAAGGAGAATCGCCACGGGATGAAGATAAAATGATGACTCCTGAGCAAGTTGCAGAGCATATTTATAATGCTGTTTTAAAAAGGAACAATAAAATTATACTTACAAGTCAAGGTAAATTAATTTTTCAAATTAATAAGTTTATTCCTAATATTCTTGATAGTATGATTTACAAAGGATTGGCAAAGGAACACGATTCTCCTTTTTGCTAATAATATAAAGTAATTTAACGATTATATCATTAATTTAATTGAATAGTAGTATGTTATCAAATAATGAAATTTTACCAAATATCGGTTACGGCAATATAGAATTTGGTATTCCCATGAATACTTTTATGGATAAATATGGAGAACCAGAGGAAATAGATACCATTGGTGAGGATGAGGACTATGCAACAACAGTACTTCATTACTGGGATAAAAGCTTATCGATATTTTTTGTGGGCATAACAAATCCTGTATTAGCTGGAATAGAAACAGATCATATCGATTCTACACTTTATGGTGTTAAGATTATGAATAAGAGTAAAGAAGAAATAATTTCCTTGATGAAAAAAAATGGACTTTCTTCTTATGATGAAGGAGATGATGAGTTTGTTAGTGAAAATGAAATTATTAGAGTTTCATATGAAGAGAGTATGATGGATTTCTTTTTTCAGGATGATGATCTTATTTTCATGAACTTTGGAGTTATGGTTGATGATAATGGTAATATCGAGAAGGTATAGAAAGTTCAAGGTTAATAAATTATAACCCTTGATTTTTCAACTTACAACCAAACTGTTTCAATTACTGCTTTTCTTTCCTTTATCATTTCGGGGATGATGTAATATAATTGCCTTTCGCAAATCTTCACGATTTAAATGTGTGTAAATTTCTGTAGTAATTATTGATACATGACCCAATAGTTCTTGTACTGCTCTTAAATCAGCACCATTTTGTACTAAGTGTGTTGCAAATGAATGACGAAATGAATGTGGGCTAATATTTTTTCGAATACCCGCAATCTCAAGTTGATTCTTCACAATATAGTATATCATTTGGCGCGTTAGCCTAGCACCTCTGCGATTTAAAAATAACACATCACTATCTTGTTTCTTAACAGATATACTTGGTCTTATTTGAGTTAGGTAAATATTAATTTGCTTTATGGTAGGCTCACCAACAGGTATAAGTCTTTGTTTGTTTCCTTTTCCTGTCACCAAAATTATCCCTTCCTTAAAATGCAAATCAGATATTTTTAAATTAACAAGCTCACTTACCCTTAGCCCACATCCATAAAGGGTTTCTAATATGGCTTTATTGCGCTCTCCTTCATCTTTTGAAAGATCCACAGAGTTGATGATGCTTTCAACCTCATACTCAGTTAGAACATCTGGTAGTTTTCGTCCTAATTTGGGCGACTCCAACATATTAGATGGGTCAATTTCTATAATATGCTCAAGTATTAGATATCTGAAAAAGGCTTTAATACTCGAAATTACTCTCGATTGGGTGTAGGGCCCTAATTCCATTTTGTTAATAAAATCAATAAAAACTTTAAGGTCCATGGTATCAACCTTATCAATGCTTTTGTGTTTTAGGAATTCCCCAATGAAACTTGTGAGTAATCCAACATCGTACATATAAGCTATGATGGTGTTAACGGACATGCCGCGCTCTAACTGTAAGTAAGATTTAAACCCTTTTGTATAGATGGATTGTTTCACAGCCATAAAGATAAAAAAAGATAATAAAGTTTCTAAAAATATCGTCTAAAATAGGAATAATCGCTTATAGTATGTATTTTTGTTTGCTAACCAAAAGAATACATTTATAGAATATTAATAATCAGTAAAATATACTAATATGATTGATTTTTCATTGGAGAAAAAACAGATTGAACTGAGAGAAAAAGTTCGCGATTTTGCCGAGAGAGTGATGAAACCAGCTGCACGAAAATATGATGAGCTTGCTGAATTTCCATGGCCAATTGTAAAAAAAGCATATGAGGAAGGTTTAATGAATGGTCCCATGCCACCCGAATATGGCGGACATGGTCATAGTATTCTTGAAAGTGCAATAACTTCAGAAGAATTTGGTGCAGGTTGCGTTGGTATAGGTATTTGTCTTGACGCCAACACATTAGCAATGACTCCATTGTATATCGGTGCCAGCGATGAACAGAAAAAAAGATTCTTTGGTCAGATTAATGAAGAAAAAAGTGTTGGTGCATATGCACTTACCGAGCCCAATGCTGGGTCAGATGTTGCAGGCATTAAAACAACGGCTATTCTTCATGGCGATAAATACATTATGAATGGACACAAACGTTTTATAACCAATGGTAGTCCTTCATCATTTATAACCGTATTTGCATTAACCGATCCCGACAGAGGTGCTCGTAGCTTAACTGCCTTCGTTGTTCCTACTAATAGCCCTGGAGTTGAAGTTGTTGCAGACATGCGGAAAATGGGTCAAAAAGCATCAGTTCAAACTGAATTTAAATTTCATGATGTTGAGATTCCTGTTGCAAACCGAATAGGAGGGGAGGGACATGGGTTTTTATTGGCCATGAAAACCTTTGAAAGAACTCGTACAGGGGTTGCTGCTCTTAGCTTGGGCAATGCTCGAGAAGCTTATGAAACAGCTAGAGATTGGGCTAAAAAAAGAATACAGTTTGGTAAGCCAATTACTGTAAATCAGGGTGTTAGTTTTATGCTTGCTGATATGGCAACTGAAGTTGAAGCTGCCCGATTAATTACATGGCACGCAGCATGGGCTTTCGATACTGGTCAAAAATCGGCAAACCTATTGTCGGCAATGTGTAAAATGTATGCTTCTGATGTTGGAATGAGAGTTACTACCGATGCCGTTCAAGTTATGGCAGGTGATGGTTATTCATATGATTACCTTGTTGAAAAGATGATGCGTGATGCTAAACTTTGTCAAATTTATGAGGGTACAAACCAAATTCAAAGATTGGTTATAGCAAAAGGAATATTGAAGTAAAAATAATTTCAATTCTAGCTTTTAATAGTACTAACTAAAACCTCATTTACCTTTGTAATTGGGGTTTTTTGTAATATTTATACTAAATATTTATTGCAACTTATTTAATCAAACAGTAAACAAAAATATTACTTTGAATAAACTATTTTCAATTTTAACATCTAGTAAAACGATTAACTGGCTTATTTATATTGTGTCAGCATTATTTGTCGTAAGTCTTTATGATAGGTATATTTACATAGATGATGCATGGTTTGGTGAACAAGTTTACTGGTTTTCGCAACTTGGTCACGTAAAAACATCTACAATCATAGATTTTCATGGTTGGGACAATCATTTGTTTGTATACCACAAGTTAAACATTATCATAGGAGCAGGGTTGATAAAGTTGTTTGGCTGGTCAGTAGCACCTTTAAGGGTTTTTACCCTTGGTGTGTTTTTGCTTTTTTTGTACATTATCCATAAGAATGTAAAAGATAAAAATGGTAATTGGAATCAAATTGATGTTAATTTGGTTATGTTTTTCATCATTGTAAATCCTCAAACAATTCTTTACGCATTTACTTATCGACCCGAATTTCTGGTTATGAGTTTTGGGTTTTATTCATTTTTATTACTTTTTGGTAAACAATCTGTCCCTAAAATTATTCTATCAGGTGCATTGGCAGGGATGGCAATACTTGCACATTTAAATGGAGCAATGTTTGTTGTTGCTGGTTTTGTTTTACTATTGATAAGAAAAGAATTTAAACTATCAATTATATTTGGTATTTCGGCTACAATAATAACAACATTCTATTTTTATGACTTGTTGGAACCTGGAAACCTAGAAACTTTCCTATTTCAAATTAAACATTGGCCAGATGATATAACAACAAATTATGAAAGCGAAGGTTGGATGTCTCTAATTTACGCTGCTCTTATTAAACTTACCACCGAGCACCAACGGTTCTTTTGGAGTCATGATGTGTGGGGGTTATCGGCAATGGCAATATTCACACTTATTGCAAAAGGTAAAGTTTTATGGAGAAAATACAAAGAGTTAATAATTTATACTATCGTTGCCGACATAAGTCTAAATGTATTTGGGTCACATATTGCAGAAGTGAATATGTTGTTACTATTGCCTTTCCTAGTTCTGATTTCGGCCGCTTTTTTAAGTGAATTAAAAAAAGAAAGCAGGCCTATTATACAGTTAGTTGTTATGTTGATTATGATATTTCAGATTTCGGTAGTTTCTATTGGGTTTGTTAATATTTTAAATAAGCAAGAGGCAATATCTAAAGTATCGGAAACAACACTATCGAGTTTTCCAAATAGTAACGAAAGAATACTTGTGCCTTACAGATTTGTATTTAACCAATTACCTAATAAGAATTTAGTTTCTTATAAAACAATGGAATATCATCAGGTTGAGAATGGAAGCAAATACACAAAAGAGGAGTTTATTGAAGTAGCTACAAAATTAGGTATTTATTACATGGTTATTTCACCCGAAATGTATGCCAAGGGCGAAGATATGTACCCTTGGATACAAAATGAATTTGAAGGCATGTCTGATAAATATATTAAAATAAAGATTGATAAAAAATCGCATGCTTTAGAGTTAATGGAATAGTTGATTAACATGATTTTTAGAATAAAAATTACAACTTTTATAATATTGCCATTTTTGATATTCTTAATAATATCAATTACCGGATGCAATATGGATTCAGAAGTTAATGCTGGGGATATACTACTGCAATTACCTGAAAATAATCGTGTTGCATTAGTTCCTAATCTGTTGGCTAGTTTGGGTAAATCTAAGTTTAACACAATTTCATTTGATGATATGGCTCTTATGCAAGATAAAAGCGGTAATAAATATAGTGAGAAAAAGTTTTATGAAGTAGCTCGTTCGTTGGGAGTACAGTACATTCTTATATCATCTGATATGACAAATAGTAATAATGTGCAATTTCCATGGATGACGAATAAAAACTTTAGAGTTTGTCCGGGAACTATTGATCATAAAACAAAAACTTATTATACATTACTTGTTTGGGATAATTCGAAAAACTCATACCACTTTTTCAAATTTTTATATTAAAA
>JASFZK010000258.1:0-3692 GCA_045267845.1 Bacteroidota bacterium
GGTGAAATAGTTACGTCACTTGCATACTTCGAATGTGAAAAACAGGTTTCAGTCACAAAATTACCTGCAATAGAATAATGTCTTCTATTAATTCAGAGATGCAAGCAGTAAATAGCATTACTTATAGGTTCTGACCCCTTAGATTTAGCTATGTACTGGTTACAAACAGGTTTACAACAAGGGCAGGTGGGTAGTGTTGAGCTTGATGCTAAATATTATCTAGATCAGCATTCAGATCTTGAGCGGGTATTTGGTGATGATTACGAAGCAGCATTTAATCATTGGCTAGATTATGGTATTGATGAAGGGTTAAAAGCCAATATTGATGTTGTAGTTGATGAACCTGATATACAAGCTGAAGGTGTTGCTAAAAGTGTTAATAGATAATTTGGAATGTTTACTCTGTAATTTATTGGTTTGTTAATAGTGCTGATATATTCAGTTTAAGCACCCTAAATAGGAGATAGAAGGTTTAACTTTTATCGCTCTTTATCGTTTAAATGTCTATATAGTATATTTAATTTTGGCATAATATTTGTATTTAGTTGAAATTAATTTTTTCTATCTCTGTTTTCCTTCGATATAACAATCTAGTGGTTGTATTGACATAAAGAGTCATGAAACAGCTTTATGGTTCGGAATGTCTCTGATGTTAATAATAACCTTGAATTAAGTAATGATTATGTACTGATTTTAGATAAAACAGGTAGTTGATTTACTAAGATATTCCACCTATATTATTAATTGGCATATGTAAGTAGAATCTCTGGATTTATAATTCTATATACCGTAGATAATAACAAAAAGATATTTAATGAAACAGCTACCTTCTCAAATACTTGAAACTACGTCTAGCGATGAACATACGGCTGTTTTAGAGTTAAAAAACAATCTAAATATTGACAGTCCTGCGGCAATTATTTTCTTCTGCTCATCTCAATATGATTTAGATGTTCTAGCCGTTGAATTGAACGCCAACTTTAAATGCAAAATCCTAGGTTGCACTACTTCAGGAGAGTTAGCAAGGGCTTATAAATCAGCAGGTATAGTTGCGCTGGTATTTTCAATGGATATATTCGTAGTTCATTCATTACTTATTGAAAATGTAAATCAGTTTGAACTTGCTGATGCAATGAAATTGGTTCACACAGTTGAAAGAGACTTGCAGTACTCATCTCGTATAACAGAAGAAAATATGTTTGGTTTTTTGATGGCTGATGGACTTAGCATGAAAGAAGAAATTCTAATTGCTCGATTAAATCAGGCATTTGATGGAATAAATATTTTTGGGGGGTCTGCTGGAGATGATCTAAAGTTTGATAATACATATGTCTTTTTTGAAGGAAAATTTTATACTCAGTCAGCTTTATTATTAATAATTGAATTAAAATGTGATTATACATTATTTAAAACGCAACACTTTATACCCACCCATAAAGAACTAATAACAACTGAGGTTGATTTTGAAAAAAGATTGGTAAAAGAGATTAATGGTGAACCTGCTGCCAATGCATTTGCGGAAATTAATAATTTAGATGTAAATAATCTTACCGCTACTGATTTTGCAATTTACCCATTAATGATGAATATTTCTGGTGAATGGTATATTAGATCAATAGCAAGTGTTAATTCTGATAAAAGTCTTCAATTTTATTGTGCAATCGATGATGGGCTGCCTTTAAGTGTAGCCAAAGGTCAAGATATGTTGACTCGACTTGAGGAAGAAACATCTAGTATAATTGATGATTTTGAAGAGATTTATTTTACCCTCGGTTGTGATTGTATTTTGAGAAAGGTTGAAAATTTAAATAACGAAACGACTTCAAGTTTTAAAGGAATATTGTCAAAATTAAATTTCATTGGATTTAATAGTTATGGAGAGCAATATAAAGGAGTGCACTTTAATCAAACCTTGGTTGCTGTGGTCGTAGGTAAGAAACGAAATGGATAATAGTAAAAACTATTCTGTAGAAAAATTGCTCGAGAATAAAATAAAAAATTTAATGACGCAGCTAGAAAAAGAAAAAAAGATATCTGGTGCGCTATTAAAGCGGGTTAAAACAACATTAAGTAACCAAGCAAACGCAAATGAAATATTTGAGCATAATGCATTATTAGTTGAGGAGGTAAAAGAAGCAAGAAAACAGTTATATGTGCAAGCAGAAACATCACAAAAGTTTTTATATTTAGCCAGACATGATGCATTAACAGGCCTGGTTAATAGAGATGAATTTGAAAGTCGACTTAAACTTGCGGTCAAGTCAAGTAACGTCAGTAAAGAAGAGTATGCATTGTGCTTTTTAGATCTAGATCAGTTCAAAGTCATAAATGATACAGCTGGTCACATGGCTGGTGATGAAATGCTGAAACAACTATCAACTATTCTAGTTGAGCATATTAGAAATACGGACACATTAGCGCGGTTAGGTGGAGATGAATTCGGGTTGCTGTTTGAACGATGTTCGTTAACTCAGGCTACTAAAAAAATACATAATATTTTAGAATTAATTGAAGAGTTTAGTTTTTCCTGGGAAAATAAAGTATTTAGAGTTAGTGCAAGTGCGGGTGTTGCAATGATAAATAGCAATACTAAAACATATGTTGATAGTTTAAAGCATGCAGATATAGCATGCTTTGCAGCAAAAAATGCTGGTAGAAATCGTTATCATGTATATGAAGTAAGGGATGAAGAGCTAACAAAGCAAAGCTATGAAATGCAATGGGTTCCCAGAATATTAGAGGCCTTAGAGCATGATAGGTTTAGATTGTTTGCTCAAAAAATTATACCGACCTCTAAAAGTGATGATCATGTACACTATGAAGTGTTAATACGTTTGTGTGATGAAAATAATAACATCCTACCTCCGGGATCTTTTCTTCCAACGGCTGAACGTTACGGGTTGATTGTTAAAATTGATCATTGGGTTATTGGTAACGTGTTTTCATGGATAGAAAAAAACAAGAATAAATTAGATCCGGTTAGTCATTTTTCCATTAATCTTTCAGGGCAGTCTCTTGGTGATGAAAAAATATTAGAATATATTTCAACTCTTTTTAAAGAGAGGTGTGTTTCACCTTCTATTATTCACTTTGAAGTAACTGAAACAATGGCGATATCTAATTTAAAATCTGCCAATCATTTTATTAAAACTATTAAAGATTATGGTTGTAGCTTTTCGCTTGATGATTTTGGTAGTGGTTTATCATCATTTGGTTATTTAAAAAATTTAGCGGTTGATACTTTAAAAATTGATGGTGTATTCGTTAGAGATATTATAGATGACCCGATAGATGCTGCAATGGTAGATTCAATTAATACCATTGGCCATGTTATGGGTTTGAAAACTATCGCTGAATTTGTTGAAAATGATGAAATAGCCGAAAAACTCACAGAGATTGGTGTTGATTATTTACAAGGTTATGGTGTTGGGAAACCTGAGCCAATTGATAATATTTTATTATAGTTAAATGTTAATCTTAAAATAACTTATGTAATACTTCCTGTCACCAATAGTTTAATTTGTCTGCTATTCAGTCTTGGTCATTATTTTAATCTTCTTAAATAAATAGCAGTTTATTTTACTTTCATCGAAATAAGAATCTTTGAAATATAATATCATAAATAATAATGCTTGTTTCATTCCTGAGAAGGCATAAATATAGTAGCCTTAGGCTATTATATTATATAGGGT
>JASFZK010000259.1:0-31205 GCA_045267845.1 Bacteroidota bacterium
CCAGCACCATCCTGTCCACGGTTATGCTGTTTTTGCATTAATAGATGTAATTTCTGTAGCCCATATACCGATGTTCCGTACTTTGCCTGATAATATTCAAGAGGCTTCCGTAGTCTAATTAGCGCAATGCCACACTCATGATTTATACGATCACTCATTTGTTATCCAGAATAGTTTTATTTTTGTGACAAAAGTAAGAAAAAGATGATTAAGATTCGACTGGCAAGTAAATTTGATGTTCCTGTGATTTCTAAATTTCAAATAGAAATGGCAAAGGAGACTGAAAATTATGATTTGGATAAAGATACGGTGGATAAAGGTGTTATTTCTGTTTTTAGGGATCCCCAAAAGGGCAAGTATTATATTGCCACCGATGAAGATAAAATAATAGCCTCACTGTTAATTACTCACGAATGGAGCGACTGGCGAAATAGTTGGGTATACTGGATTCAATCGGTATATGTGATTACTGAAAAACGAGGGCAAGGAGTTTTTAAAATGATGTACAATCATATTCTTGAATATGTTAAGAACAATAATGAAGTTGCTGGATTAAGGCTTTATGTTGATATTAAAAATACTGCCGCTCGTAACGTTTATGGTAAAATTGGCATGAATGGAGATCATTATCAGGTATTTGAGTGGATGAAGTGATTTTACTTAAGTTTAAATAATTTATTATTAATTTGAATATAAACACAACCATAATTAAAAATTAGATAGATGAAAAATTGTTTTATTTCAATTGTAATAGTGATACTAGGATTATCATCTTTACAATCATTGCATTCACAATCAGCAGATAAAAGTGACTGGAAAGGCGGTTATCCGGAGGGGTGCACAACAATAACAGTTGGTAAGGATGCAAGTTTTGATGGATCGGTAATTACCTCACATACGGATGATAGTCATCGTACACGTTCGTGGATTGATATTGTGCCTGCACAAAAACATTCAAAAGGTGATAAGGTAATGATGTATAAGCGAGTACAAGATAACTCGTTTGCTATGCCAGCCTACGGGCATAAAGAAGTTGGTAGCATACCACAAATTAAAAATACAAATGGTTTTATTAATACAGCATATCCAAGTTTAAATGATAAGCAACTTGGTATTGGTGAATCTACTTTTGGCGGACGGGAGGAATTGCAAAGTGATGAAGGTATAATTGATTGCCAGCGACTTTGTCTTCTTATGTTAGAACGTGAATCAACTGCTAGGGGTGCTATTGAAATGGCTGGGGAACTTTTAGAAAAGTATGGTTGGAATGACTATGGCGAAGTGCTTACCATAGCTGATAAAAACGAAGTTTGGCACATGGAAATTGTTGGCCCCGGAAAAGGTAAAGTGGGTGCAGTATGGGTGGCGCAAAGGGTTCCTGACGGACACATATCTGTAAATGCAAATGCAAGTACCATTAAAGAAATTAATCTTAAAGATAAGGATTATTTCATGGCATCGAAAAATATATTTGATGTTGCCCAGCAAAATAATTGGTGGAATCCTGAAAATGACGAATTTAGCTTTTGCTATGCTTATGCTCCGCATAGTCGTACATCATTAGCCTCCCGTAGACGAGAATGGCGAGTATTTAGCTTACTTGCACCTTCGCTTAAGCTGGATCCACATGCCGAAAATTATCCTTTTTCTATAAAGCCAGATACGCTGGTTACTCTTGAAAATATCATAACTGTTTTTAAGGATTATTACGAAGGTACTCCGTTTGATATGACCAAAACACTTACAGTTACTGATAAAGATGGTAGTACAGTAATTTCACCACTTGCCAGCCCACATATGCCATATGATGCAAATAAACTTCATAAGATAAATGGTGGATGGGGTCCGTTGGGTGAGCGTACAATTGCACGTTGGTATACTATGTATGCTACAATTATCCAACTCAGAAACTGGTTGCCCGATGAAATTGGAGGAGTTGAATGGCTTGCAATGGATAATGTGGCAACCTCAATTTATGTTCCAATTTATGGATGTGTTAGCGAGTTACCTAAACCGTATACTGTACCTGGTCGTACTAATGGTTATACTCTTAATTCGGCATGGTGGATTTTTAACAGGCTGGGCACACTAACTTCGCAGCGTTGGGGTGAGATGCGATATGATGTTGATTCTGTTTGGAAACCAATGCAGTTGGATATGATATTTGCTCAAAAAGCCATAGATAAGCAAGCCTTGGAATTGTATCATCAAAATAAGAATGATGCCATTGAATTTTTAAACCAATATTCCAATGAGCAAGGTGAAAAAGTTATGAAGGAGGCAGTAAAATTGGGCGACTTCCTATGGACGAAATACGACGAGAAGTTTTAATAGACCCCCATTAATTAATAATGGGTCGATTCTACTAAGTTATATTGATATTCTGACATGATACTTTTGTTGTGTCGGATTATCTAATATCTACTTGCACGGATACTTAGTACAGGTATGGGTGAATGATTTACCATCTGTGATGCGTAAGGGCCAAGTATAAGATTTGCTGTGGTTGTTTCCTGCTCAGTCATTATTGCGACAAGGTTGGCATTTACTTCTTCAGCATACTTAAGTGTTTCCTCTGTAATATTATGGGTGTCAACAATTTTAGACTTGAACTTAATATTATTTTCGGCTAAATACTCCTCAGCTTGCAAAACAAACTTGCGAACATTAAACCTAATATCATCTGATGAAGATGTAAGTAATCCTAGTATATGTACCTCAGAGTTAAAATATTTTGCCAACAATGCCGTCATTGGCATTTTTTGCCGAGTAATACTTGTACTGTCAAGTGGCATTACGATTCTTTTTAAATCAGCGCTAACATCAGTACCCCCACGAATGGTAATTACTGGCTGGCTACAGCACGAAACCATACGGTTAGCGTTACTACCAATCCAAAATTCCTCAAATCCGGATGATCCGTGTGTTCCAACTATAACTAAAAAAGCATCAATCTCATCAGCAACATTTCTGATTTCTTTGTATACTTTCCCTTTCCTGATGTGATAATCTATTTTTCCATCAGCAATATGGTATTGGTACTTTTTTATAAGAGTATCAAAACGAGTTTTGACCTCTTCTTCAATATTTTGAGGTTCTACTGAGAAAATCTCCTTAGAATAATCTAGGTGATTAACCCATACCATAGCAATACCAGATTTAGCTTTACGGGCGATGGTGATTGCATGTTCAAGGGCGTTTATCGAACAATCAGAGAAGTCGATGCCCACAAGAATAACTTTACTCATAGCTTTTGATTTTTATAATATTTTGGTAAAACTGGGAAATTTATATCATCTTGAATAACCCATGCTCCTGGGTATTTTCTGCTTATCTTTTTTAAAAACTTTTCTGCTTCTAATCTTGTCCTAAAATCGCCAACTCTCACCCGGTAATCAGGCTCATCGAATGTAAGGTACACTGGAACATCGTTGTATTTTTCTGAGAAATCAGCTTTAGATTCTTCAATAATCTCAAGAGCTTCATTACCTGATGCTTTTAGAATTTGGATTCGATACCCTTGAAATACTGGGTATTTTTTATTGTACTCCAAATGCAAATCAAGTAGGCTATCTATTTTCGCATCGCTAATAATAACAGAACTATTTTCGTCATCATACTGAGCAAACAAACCACCTGATAGAACAGATATAAAGAATATTAAAACCAATGCTTTTTTCATAGATACTCAACTTATTTCATTACGTTTATTCCTGATCCTTAGCTCTTACGCTTACAACCGGAATAATTGAATTATTAATTAACTGCTTTGAATACGGACCAAGAAATTTATTTGCAGTTGTTGTTCCCTGATCTGTCATTATTGCTATTAAATCGATTTTATTTTCATTACTATATTCTATAATAGAAGCCGCTACATTTTTGACATCAATCTTATCTATTGTAAAGTCAACCCCTCTATCTCCCAGGCATTTAATTGCATCTTCACCAATTTTGTCAATCCTTTTATTAATCAAACTAATTGGCGTGTTATAAACCTTAAGCAAATATACGCCGGCATTAAATTTAAGAGCTAGGTCAGCAACAAAAGGTAGTTTTTGCTTTGTTTCCAAAGAACTATCCAAGGGCAGAAGAATTTTTTTTATTGAGCCCTTAAACTCGTAGCCACTTCTAATGGTGAAAACAGGGCAAGGCGCTTGTGTTACGATTCGGTATGCATTGCTCCCAATCCAATGTTGTTCATATCCCGAAACACCATGTGTGCCAGCAAAAATCATATCAGCATTAATTTGCTTGGCAACTTTAGCTACTTCCTGATAAACTCTTCCCTTTCGAAGAATAATTTCAAATTTTCCTCCTGAAATACTGTTTTTGTATTTGTTGGTAAGCTTTTTTAAATATTCTTTCTTTTCGACTCTTAAGTCTCCTTCAATTGTATCAAGCACCGTTTCATCCGACATAGTATTATCTACCCATATCAAATAAACTGATGCACCTAATTTTTCAGCATACACAAGGGCATACTCCAAAGCATGCTCAGCATTTTTCGAAAAATCGATAGCAACAAGTATAGTTTTCATCGCTGTAGAATATTATGTTTTATGACGAAAGTTAAATCGGGATTACTTCCATCAAAATTGTTTAGTAACGCTGCTAATATAACAAAAATAATCGAAAACTAGTACATTGACTTGGTATTATTTTTTGATTTAGACTAAAATTGTTAGCACATTACCATAACTTTCATTAAAAACATAGGTGCTATTTATTTTTCATCTACTTTTGTTTTAAAATATTTGATTAATGAATGACAATCTGGATGCATCAGGATCAAGCTTAAGTAATGCAGAAAAGGAAATTGAAGAAACACTAAGGCCAGGACGCTTTGATAGTTTTACTGGTCAGCCTGGGGTAGTCGATAACCTTAAAATATTTGTGGAGGCCGCTAAACTTCGTGGCGATGCACTTGATCATGTATTATTGCACGGCCCTCCAGGGCTTGGTAAAACAACATTGTCTTATATACTATCAAACGAATTGGGTGTAAATATTATTACAACATCCGGTCCTGTTCTTGATAAGCCTGGGGATTTAGCTGGACTATTAACCAATTTAAGCGAGAACGATGTTCTTTTTATTGACGAAATTCATAGGCTGAGCGCTGTTGTTGAGGAATATTTATATTCAGCAATGGAGGATTTTAGGATTGATATAATGATCGAAACTGGTCCAAATGCCAGATCGGTGCAAATTACAGTAAACCCTTTTACCCTAATCGGTGCCACTACACGTTCGGGGTTACTTACAGCTCCGCTTCGTTCTCGGTTTGGAATTAATTCCCGATTGGAATACTATAATACCGAAACATTGGCTTCAATAATAATTAGGTCGGCATCAATATTACAAGTTAATATTGACAAGGTTTCGGCATACGAAATAGCAGGAAGAAGTAGAGGGACCCCTCGTATTGCAAACCTATTACTACGTCGGGTTCGCGACTTTGCACAAATTGTAGGAAATGGTAATATTGATATGAAAATATCGAAGCATGCTTTAAATGCTTTGCATGTTGATAAAAATGGACTTGATGAAATGGATAATAGGATTCTATTGACCATTATTGATAAATTCAGAGGTGGTCCTGTGGGTCTTACCACAATAGCAACTGCTGTTAGCGAGGAGAGTGGTACCATTGAGGAAGTCTATGAACCATTCCTTATCAAAGAAGGTTATCTTATGCGTACTCCTCGTGGTAGAGAAGCAACGGAAAGAGCATATGAGCATCTTGGAAGGACTAAAATCACAAATCAAGGTAAGTTATTTTAATGCCGTTACAGTCGCTTAATAAACAGTCACTTAGTAATTTAATAAAATCCAGAGCAAAAGAATTAGGTTTTTTTGATTGTGGTATTTCGAAGGCTGCTTTTTTACCTCAGGAAGCTGTTAAAATGGAAGAGTGGTTATTGCGTGGCAATAATGCGGAAATGAGCTATCTTGAACGAAACAAAGAAAAACGATACAATCCTACATTACTTGTTGATAATGCAAAATCGGTGATAACTGTGCTTTACAACTATTTTCCTAAACACGAATTATCGAGTGCCAACAATTATAAAATCTCAAAATATGCTTATGGCAAGGATTATCATTTTATTATTAAAGAAAAGCTCAGACAGTTATTAATTGTAATTGAAGAAAATGCAAAAGTTGAAAATGCCAGAGTTTTTACTGATTCAGCACCAATACTTGATCGCGCATGGGCTCGAAAAAGCGGGTTGGGTTATATTGGTAAAAACACTTTGCTAATTAATCGAAAGGGGGGGTCGTTCTTTTTTATTGGCCATATAATTATTGATGTGGAGCTTCAATATGAAAAAAGCATTCACCCTGTAAGTTATTGTGGCTCATGTACGAAATGTATTGATGCTTGCCCTACAAATGCCATTAAAGATAATTATGTTGATGCACGGAGCTGTATTTCATATTTAACCATTGAACATAAGGGTGAGCCGCCACAAAGTTTAGCAGGTAATTTTAATAATATGATTTTTGGCTGTGATATTTGTCAGGATGTGTGCCCTTGGAATAGATTTTCATCACCACATAACGAGCCATTGTTTGAACCAAGTGAGGAACTGTTGAGTATGAATAAACAAAATTTTGATAACCTGGATAAACCACATTTTAAAAAGCTATTTAAAAATACAGCAGTGATGCGAACGGGTTATAAAGGTTTGGTTAGGAATATTGATTTTGTTGATTAGCAAGTTATAAGCGTGGTATACCCGTGGGAGGGATTGAAGTGCTAGCTTGTTGAAATACCGATGTTGTTTTTGTTAACTGGCGGAGGCGAAGGAACGAAGCCACCGTACAGATTACAAAACCACAATTGGTATAAAACAACTACAAACGTAAAGCCCGGTTACCTGCCGTAATAATTATGCAGGCAGGTTAATCCGCCCAAATTAAAATATCTACAATAATACCCAAACATGTAACCGGAAATATTCTATTTTTGAATTTCTAACAATGGTTTACTATGCTGCGTATATATAAATTCCTGATTATTGGTTTCTTTTTGATAATAACGATTTCGAGTTTGTTTATTTATTGGATGAAAAGTAAGGAAGATACTTTTGCTGATGAAATTATTTCGAATGCATCTGAAGCTTTTAAGGGTAGTTTGAAGAACTTTCTTTTGGCTGCAACAAATTCCATAGGAGAGCTGAATACTAATATTAAAAAGACTGATGCCGTGCAGTTTAAGAGTAAAAATCTGGACCTATTTTTTTCAAAAATGATTCTTGATGATAAGTACTTGTTGGGGGTTGTGATAGCGCATAACGACTTTAGTTATATTATTTATCGTGACAATAAAACCTGGGCAACTGTGTACGATACTAACTTGGAAGACAGTCTTGTAAACTGGCAACGACTAAATAATAAACTTGAGGTTGTTAGTGAGTGGACCGATAATTATAGTTTTTTATCGGGTAAAGAAAAGATTGGCGAAATTAATAATCGACTTGATAAAACTAAATATATTTGGATTGCATCTAAAAGTCAATTGAATGATAGGGGCGATTTATTAACGAACCTTTTTCAAACCAAGAATAATGATGGGGATAAAATAATTGCCGGATTGATTTTTAGTGCCAAAGAGCTGAGCAATAATTTTATTTCGGTATTGAAGTTTGAAAACCCGCTAGTTTCGATAATTACATCGGGTAATGAAATTGTAACACCAATTGTAACAACTGATACTGCTGTGCTTGCAATATATGATGGTTTAAAACCCGAAATAAATGCATTTATTAATAAGTGGCAGCAAAATACGCCTAGAATTGCTCGTTCGTATTCGTTTGAGAAATTTAATAAAGTGTATTGGACTAGGATAGATGATATTGGGCAAAGTATTGGAGCGGATGGCTTTGCCATTACAATATCGGCCATCGACCTTGCAGAAACAGAAAGGAAACAAGAACAGGTTTACCTTTATATTACAGTATTGCTTTTTGTAATTACTGTTACTATTGCTTTTGTGATGTTTAGAAAGAAGAAACTGAGTGTTTCAAATTTGAATAATAGAGAGCTTGTGCCGCTTTCGAACAAAGAGGTGGAAGAGTTAATAGCTAAAGGAGAAACCGAATATGTTGAGTTTAAATCATCAATTAGATGGGATTATCGTGAAGAAAAAGTTAATAAAATACTTGAGTATGTAATTTTAAAAAGCATTGCTGCATTTGCTAATGCGAAAGGAGGAACGTTGCTGATTGGTGTAAGCGACGACTTGGAAATATTAGGACTTGAGAAAGATTTTAATACCCTTAAAAAGCAGGATGCTGATTATTTTGAGCTTCATACCCGTAAGCTTATAAATAATCAATATGGCATTGCATTTTCAAATGAAAACCTGCTTATGGGGTTTCCTGTTTTTGGTGATAAAACTATTTGTTCGATTCAAATAAAAGCCTCTTCAAATCCTGTGTTTTTAAAATCGAAAAGCAAACAGGGTCAGGAGATAGAAAAATTTTATGTGCGATCGGGTAATGCTTCACAAGAGATTGCATCATTGAAAGAGGTTAATGAGTATATAAATATTCGTTTCAGTTAAGGGGACTTCTATTAATTAATTCACATCAATATTTTCAAGGTTTTTTATAGGCGATGAAAATTTGTGAAGTCCTATCAGGATAATACAAGTAAATTTGAAGATGTATATGAAAAACCCTGAAAACCCTATGGGAACAAATATAATAACAATTTGACTTCGTTAAAATTTTTCTCAATAGCTTTGGCTATTCAAAAAGATTTGTGCCTAACATCTTATTCATTATATTTGTTTCTTGAAAGAAAGTAATTATTAGAAGCCCCCTTAATATACTATTATGAATTGGTTAATTTTTTGGATAGTACTTTATTTGGTATTAGTAATCATACTATCGTTGCGCCATATCAAAACTTCCGATTTGGAGCAATATTTAGTTAACAACCGAAATACTCGCACACTTCCACTAGTTTTTACTGTTCTTGCAACATTTGTTGGAGGCGGCACATCAATAGGCTTAATGGCAATGGGTTACGAGTCGGGCTTGGCTGCCGTTGGTATTGGTGTTGCTTACGTAATTGGCTTTATGATTATGTTCTTTTTTGCTGGAAAAATTAGAACATTTGGTGCTATCAATAAAATATACAGTTTGCCACATTTTCTTAATCATAGTTATACATTGGGAGCGAGCTCAGGTTTCTCTAAAATATTCTCGGCCACTGTAAGTGGGGTAAATATTTTTATATTCTTCTTTTTACTTGCTGCCCAATTTGTTGCCATGGCCAGTTTGTTAAAATTTTCTTTTGAGATAGGATACACATCTGCGGCAATAATTTCGGCAATTATTGTAATACTTTATACTGCCATTGCAGGATTATCGGGAGTAATTATAACTGATATGATTCAGTTTGTCGCAATAATTATAATGATAGTTTTAATTTTTATTCCTGGTATTATAGATGACACTGCTTTTTTTAGTCGGTTAAATGAACTACCCCCAGAAATGTTAAATGGCTCCCATTATGGATGGATATTTTTAATAGCCCTACCACTTTTTCTTTCATGGTCGGTATTAGTTCGTATGGATATATGGCAGCGTATATTGGCTGCTAAAGATGAAAAAACTGCAAAAAGAGTTAGTGTGATTTCTGGTTTGGGAATGCTTCCATTTTATATTATTTTCCCCATGGTTGGGATGGCAATAAGAATTATTTCTGAGGATACAATTGATCCTAAGGACGTGGCTTACATTTTTATAAATAATCATAGTAGTGGATTTATTTTTGGATTTGCCATAGTTGGTTTGCTTTCAGCACTTATGTCCTCGGGCGACAGCTTTTTAAATATCATTTCAATATCAGCAGTTAAGGATTTTGCCGGATGGGGGAAAGGTAAAGCCAGTTCAAACTTGTATTCGATGATAAGATATACTACCATTGTTTTTGGAATAATTGCTTTATTTGTTGCTTTGGTTTTCCCATATATTGTAGACCTTATGATTGTTGGGATTTCAACAATAGCACTTTTCGTACCGATAACTTTGTTTGCGTTAGTTTCAAAAAATGCATATAAACATCGAAAAGCAGCTTTGGCAAGTATACTTTTGGGCTTTGCTGTAAATATAGTTTTATTCACATGGGGCATATTGAGTCCTGATCAGTTTTCGGCAAAATCATCATTTATTCCTGCATTTATAGTTGCAGCAATTGTGTTGGGGATTGGAGTGGCAATTAATAAAGACAAAAGTGAGGTTAAGATATAAGAGCGTTCTTTATTTCCTATAAAGTAGCCCTCAGTTATAATTAATAAATAGATTAACAAATCAACTATGTTATCAATCCATACCGACGAATATTTTATGAAAGAGGCTCTTAAGGAAGCACAACTTGCTTTTGATGCAGATGAGGTTCCTGTTGGTGCTGTTATTACTTATGATAAGCAGATAATTGCCCGAGCTCATAATTTAACAGAAACCCTTAATGACGTTACGGCTCATGCCGAGATGCAGGCATTTACCTCTGCTACTGATTATATTGGAGGCAAATATTTACGCGATTGTACTTTATACGTAACTCTTGAACCTTGTGTAATGTGTGCTGGCGCGTCGTACTGGACTCAAATTGGTAAAATTGTTTTTGGTGCTTTCGATCCAAAAAGAGGATACTCAAAAGTTGGTGAAACAATTACGCATCCAAAAACCAAATTAGTTGGAGGAATATTAAAAGAAGAAAGTACTAAGTTATTAGGTAACTTTTTTGAGCAAAAGAGAAAATTGAATAAATAATTTGATATGCTCATTATAGAACAGCATACTGTACCAGCTGGAGTGCAAAAGATTCGTTTGCTGGATTATGCATTACTGGTATTCTCAACAATACCTTCGAAGAGTAGTTTAAAAAAAATCATAAAAAGGGGGGGGCTGCTTGTTGATGGCAAACCAGGGCAGTCGGGCAATTGGGTAGTCGAAAATCAAGAAATAACTTTGATAGACCTAGAACTGAAATCACCTAAGCCTCTTGACATTGAATTGGAAATAGTTTTTGAAGATGAGCACCTTGCCATTATTAATAAGCCTGCCGGAATAGAAGTTAGTGGCAATAAATACCATACAATTCAGAATGCTTTGGTAAACAATATTAAACTGTCATCAGAGCCTGATGCCTTAAAATGGGCTCGTCCGGTACATCGGTTGGATATGCCAACATCGGGTTTGCTTTTGGTTGGGAAAACGGCAACTGCACTAATGAAACTTGGGCAGATGCTTGAAAATAGAATGATTCAAAAAAAATATTTGGCAATTGTGAGTGGTTATGTACCCAAAGCTGGTGAAATTGTATTTCCCATTGATAATCAGAAAGCCATATCAGATTATAAATGTATTGATCGTTGCCATTCGTTAAAAATGCAGTGGTTGTCGCTTGTGGAGTTATCACCACATACCGGGCGAACTCATCAATTACGAATTCATATGGCTAAACTTGAGTTTCCAATTGTTGGTGATAGACTGTATGGCACTGGACCTTTACTAAAAGGTAAAGGGCTGTTTTTAGCTGCTGTGGAATTGTCATTTAACCATCCAATTAATAATAATCCTATAACTGTTAAAATTAATCAGCCAAAAAAGTTTAATGATTTGATGGAGCGTGAGGAGCGAAGGTGGGAGCGCTATAATAAATAGAAAATGACGCTACAAACAAACCTGTAACGTCATCCTTTGTGGGATCAGTATATTATTAATTCAATAAAATAATAAAAGATAATTTTTTACTTGACAATTTTAACTCGAACAGCTGCAGGACCTTTATGCCCCATCTCTACTTCGTAGCTTACTAAATTGCCTTCTTTAATTTCGTCAATTACATTGTTTACATGAACAAAAACACTATCTTTTGTTTCCATATCTTTTATAAAACCGTAACCTTTAGAATCATTAAAGAAAGACACAATGCCTTTACGAATTGGATCCTCTTCTTCAACATCACCACGATTGGGAACTCCTATTTCAATATCTTCCAACTTAACACCTTTTTTCTTTTTAGTTGGATCAGGAGGGGTAGAGGTTAACATACCAAATTCATCAACATAAGCAATCATGTCGTCTAAACTGCCCTTTGTTTCACTTTCTTTTCGGGCTAGTTTTTTCTTTTCTTTTTCTTTCCTCTTTTTTTCTTTTTTATTTCGTACTTCTTTTTTATTGAAGGTCTCTTGTGATCTACCCATATATCCTATATAGTTTATTAAAATTATTTTAATATTATTATAACACCTATGAAATAAATCATTAGGCAATTACGAGAACATTTTGCCTCAAAATCGCTCTCATATCAATACACTTTACCAGTTAGTTATCATGTGGCTTGAATATACATAATCCAAAATACAAGCCTATAATAGTACTTACTATGTGTTTTACTTTTAAACTTTACTGGTTACAATGAAGTGGTTCTAAATTAATTTCTAGAACTCTTTTCTTGGCCTTGCCTCATTAACAGTCATTTCGCGGCTTTTAAGCATAGTTCCGTTAAGTTCTTTAATTGCGTTTTCACCAGCTTCTTGATCATCCATGGTTATAAAACCAAAACCTTTGCTTCTACCATTAAATCTGTCAATAATAATTTTACAATCACTAACACTACCAAATTCTTCAAAAGCACTTTGTAAGTCACTTTCTTCTACCTTAAAATCAAGGTTTCCAACATAAATATTCATATTCTTATTTTTTTCAACTTTGCAAAGGTACGCTTTTATTTTCAGTGCATTACAATTTTATCACTATGTTTTTGTGAACTTGCGAATAAGGAATAGTTAGTTGCTATTAATTAATATGTTTGTTTAACATATTAAATAGTATTTGTGACGTTAGGGGTTTCATTAGTATGTCGTCATACATTACTTTAATTTTGTCAAATTCAGGACCATGCGTATACGACGTTTGTGAAATAATTGGTAATTCTTTCCTCTTGCTTTTTATCCTGATTGTTGCTTCATGACCGTTCATTTCGGGCATGTTGTAATCCATAAAAATCAAGTCAATTTTTCTGCCAGAATCAATTACATCAACTGCCTTTGCACCATTATTTACCCAAAGAACAGTTGCTCCGGTTGGTTTCATTAAAGCTTTGATTAATAAGTAGTTTATTTGTATATCATCAACAACAAGAATAATTTTTTCATTAAAACTGTTGTTTATTTCAACGGACTTTTTAATTTCTAATAATGTATCCATGACTATGATTTATTGATTCAATGTAAATGTGACCATCTTTGTGCCACAGTTATAATTATCATAGATTCAGAAGAATAGCTTGTAAATGAATAGCTAATGCAATCTTGAATAGGGAAAAAATTCCAAAAATGGGAATGTGTATTGTATTCGAAATATAGCTACACTAAAAAGTATAGCTAAAAAGCAGATAGAATCTATTTGTTGCAGTCCACACATAACTTTGTGATCCGAACCCATTTCCTCGTTCATATCTTAGTTCGGCAGCCAGTTTATTTAATTTTCCGCCAATGCCTATAAGAAGGCTTTGCTCATGTTTCCTCAAATCGGGAATGGCTTCACCATTGGTAATATCAACATCGTCGTAAAAAACTTTGGTTGTTGTTTTATGGTTTGTGTTTGATATTACAAAACCATTTGAGAAACCAAGATCAACAAATAATACCATTTTATTTATTGGGAAATTACCTCGCAACATATTATTTAGTTTTAGATAGGTAAATGCTAAATCTATATCAGTTGTAATGTGCCAGTTTTCGCGTGTAACATCTTTATAAGTACCATTGGTTGAGTATTGATTAATAATGAGTTCATTGTTAAATGACCATCTACCAGAGTTCCGCGGAAGTACAATATCAAGTGCTATTCCTCCAGTAATGTTAGTTGACATTGCAAAATCACCATCCGTAAAATATACCGGTGCATTGTCGCCCCCAAGTTTTAGTGATGTCATGGTTACACCTGCCATTACCGAAAAGTTTATAACTACCTTCTCTTTCTTTGGTTTATAACTAATTATTTTATCAGTACAGCTATAATAATATTCAAATGCTTTTTTCAAACTTTTAAAGTTGTACTCAGTTTTTGAAAGTTCAGGGTTAATACCCTTGCAATCTTGAAAATAAAGTATTAATTGACCAACATACTTATTGTTATATGTTAATACTTTACTTCCATTTTCGTTTCTAAGATATATTTTATACATCAGCCATTTATAATAAGCCCCTTGTTTAATGTAGAAATTATCCTTACCCCTTGAGTCTTTTAAATAGAGTAATTCTTTCTCGCCAAGAATCACAGCACGCAAAAAAACAGTCTCGGTTTTGAACTGAAACTTGGGCGATAACGTTAAATCATTAGTTTTAAACGGGCTTTGCTCAATTTTTACGGTTGCACTAACGTATATTTCGTTTGCAGCATAAAACTCAAGTATTGATTCTGGCGTATATTTAACATATTTTCCATCTTCAATAATCTTAAATAATACATGGCTCGGGTTAATTTCCCAATTTTTGTAGTCGATATAACCAACAATAGTGTCATTATCTAAAGTAATAATATAACCAGGAAATAGCTTGTTCTCAGCATGGGAAATACTAGCCAACGCAAATAACAAAACAAAAATTGCAGGTGTAAGTAACGATTTCATAATTTGGGTTATGAGTTTTTTTAATTTAGGTATATAGTACTTTCTCATTTGGCTACTGGCCAAATGCTACTTTCGGTTTGAGTTTATTTCAAATAATCATTAAAATAAGCTGTTATTTTCTTGTATAAATGAGCTCTGTTCATTCCTCTCATATTATGTCCGTGTCCGGGATAAACGAAATAATCGATATCTTTATCTGCATCAATTGCATGTTTTATAAACTGAAGACTATTTTGCCAAACTACTGTTGGGTCTTTGGTTCCATGAATGATTAGTAGTTTTCCTTCGAGTTTGTCAACCTTCTTCAATAGATTTGAATTTTCATATCCTTCTGGATTTTCTTGTGGGGTATCCATATAACGTTCGCCATACATGATTTCATAATATTTCCAATCGATTACTGGCCCACCAGCAACACCAACTTTGAAAACCCCAGGGTTATCAAGCATCATACAAATGGTCATAAATCCACCATAGCTCCATCCATCTACTCCTATTTTGGCCGTGTCAACAAAAGGAAGAGATTTTAAATATTTTACTCCAACCATTTGATCTTCTACCTCATGCAGGCCAACATTACGATGGATTACTTGTTCAAAATCACGACCACGGTTTGCCGTACCTCTGTTATCAAGGGTGAAAACTACGTAACCTTGTTCTGCTAAATAATTTAAAAATAATCCGGCACCACCCAGCCATGAATTAGTAATTAGCTGAGCATGAGGACCTCCGTAAACATATATAATAACGGGGTATTTTTTAGTACTATCAAAATCTATGGGTTTAATTAATCTGCAATAGAGTTCATCATTTGCATTCGATTTTAATGTAAAAATCGACATTTCACCAAGATTATAATCTGCCAATGGTTGCTTGTCTTTCTTAATTACTCTTATTTCTTTCCCTTTATTATTAAATAAGATGTATTCGCGGCTAACTTCAATGTTACTGTAAATGTCAATTATATATTTTCCAGAGTGATTAATTATGGCATTGTGAGTACCATTATTAGGTGTTATTCGTACTATTTTACCTGATGTTATATTCACTGAATAAATATTCTTTTCGAGTGGGCTTTCTTTGGTGCCTCTTATCCAAACCTTATCTGTCCCATGGAATCCTAAGAAATCAGTAACAACCCAATTCCCTTTTGTTAACTGACGCACTAATTCACCTTTGGTATTGTACAAATACAAATGATTCCATCCGTCTCGTTCACTTACCCATATAAAATGATCTTTTTTGTTGGGCACAAAATATAATGGGTTTTCCGGTTCAACATAATTAGCATTTTTTTCTTCTATTAATGTGGCAACAAAATCTCCAGTTACAACATCATATTTATTTAGTACTAAGTGATTTTGCTCACGATTTAACAATGCGATGTATATGAATTCTCCTTGAGGTCCCCATGTTACAGATGTAAGATATTGGTCCGCAGGCTCTCCAGTTTTAATGGTTACGGTTTTTTCAGTTGAAAGATTGTAAACATTAAGAGTTACCTCATGACTTGCCATACCTGCCATGGGGTATTTTGTGTTTTCTACTTCGGCAATACGTGATGTTATATCCACTAATGGATAATTTGAAACCATTGTTTCATCTTTATGATAGTATGCCAATAATTCTGAGTTTGGTGACCAATAAATACCCTTTTCGATGCCAAATTCAACTCTGTGTACTGTTTGACCATTTACTATGTCTTTATTATCATCAAACGTAACTTGACGTACTTTTCCGTCAATTGCAATAAATAGATTATTATCAACAGTATAAGCAATAAATCGGGTGTCATTTTCAAAATTTATATTTTCAGCTGTATCAGGAATTTTGTTTATCCAGTGTAACTCATGTGCCTCAAAGTTGTAGATATAATATTCGTTTTTAACATTGAACCTACATGAGTTGTTATCGGAAAATTTTAAACGTGGCAATCTTCCAATAGAATCGTATTTGTTTTCGTGCATGCTTTTGTTAAGCATGTCTAAGTCTAACAAAACTGTTTCGGTTCCGCCTTTTGCACCTACCTTGTAAATTGTGTTTTCTTTTGCGTATGCATAATAGTTAGTTTCTCCAATCCACTGTAGTTGAGATAAAGAAGCTGGATAAATGTCTTTATTCATATAAATTGCATCTTCCGGAGTAAGCAGTTTCTCTTGGGCTATTAATGATAAATTACCAGTAATTAGAATAATAGCTAAAAATATTTTGGTAAAAGTGTTCATTGAAAGTTATTATTGTTTGGTTTATAATTTGGTTTCGATATATATGAAAAGCAAAATGCACAAATTACAATTGAAGTGCTTTTGTAATTGCCAACTTATTATTAATTTTCTTGGTGTGAATAGTAGGTGAGTTGTTATTTGTTTTTCTCGACTAAAAATTTAAAATCAGAAAGATATCCACTAACTTTATTATTTAAATAAATGTAAAATTTATCTGGTAGTTCAACTGGAATATCAATTGTTGTATAATTCCACCAACCATTATTTACAGGGTTCTGAGGGGCTTTGTATGGAATATTATATTCAAATATTTTACCTTTATCATCTATGCCACGGATGATAATAAAATACCAACGCATGTTCGCCTGATCTTCAGTATATCTTGTTAGGTAAAATTGAATTTGCCCACCACCAGCTACTTTTTGTATGTTTTTAATGTTCTCATCAAGCACTTCGGTGGTCCATTTTTCAACTTTAGCTATTTTTGTAAAATTGTCTTCCAGAACTTCTAAACTTTTATAACTAACCGCCGTGATTGGAGAATAATTATAAGTTGCAGCATCATTTGGTAATTGACCAAATATTTTGGTTATGTCATATCCATTAAATGTTCTGGTCTCATTATCCTGCCATGTATATTCATAAAGAAGAGGATTAATTTCTTGTGCAACAGAAGTGTAACTTGATAATACACTAGTTAGAACGATGAGCAATAGATAGTTTATAGTTTTCATGGTTATTGGGGAGTTTTATTAAATGAAGTAATTATCTCAGTAAAATCATAGATTAGTTTAGGATCTTCTTCAAAACGATTACCCACAACAATAATATCGGCACCAGCCTCAAGTACACTTTTAGCTTTTTCGGGTGTTCGTATACCGCCTCCAATAATCAATGGTATTTCAATTGATCCTTTCACAAAGGTTATCATTTCCTCAGGGATAGTTTGTGAGGCTCCACTTCCAGCATCCATAAAAATTGTACGAAGTCCTAACATTTCACCAGCCATGGCAGTACATGCAGCAATATCTTTCTTATCGTTGGGTATGGGGAATGAGTTACTCATATATGTTACCGATGTTGGTTTTCCGCTATCAATTAACATATATCCTGTGGGTACAGTTTCGAGTCCGCTAAGTTTAATATATGGTGCTGATAATACATGCATACCAATTAGCATGTCAGGGTTTCTACCAGAAATTAAAGATAAAAATAACATTGCATCTGCATTTCGACTTATTTGATAAGAGTTTCCTGGAAATAAAATAACAGGTATTTTGCTGTTTTCTTTTAAAGTACGAATGCAATGAAATAAGGTGTCGCTAGTCATTAGGCTACCACCAACAAAAAGGAAATCAACGCCTGCCTTTTCAGATATTATGGCTATATCTGCTAACTCATCTGGCGATAGCTTATCGGGGTCGATTAGTACTGCTAATTGTTTTTTTTGCTTGTTAAATAATTCTATTGCACTCATACATTTGTTTTCAACAAAAGTAGTAAAATAATACTGAATAAGTGCTTCTAAATTATGTGATATTATAGTTTGATGAATTGGAAAAACTTACACCAAAATTATTGATAAATAGATTGCCATGCCAATGGATAAAACTATTATCCAGAATGTTATTGTTGGAGGTAGTCTATCTTTTTCGGGGTCATAATCGAAAGGATTTAGTGACATATGTGGTTATTGAGGAAGTTTATTTAAACGTTGTCCGTTTTTAAATGCAACAATAAATGCATCACTTATTCCATTATAGCCTCTTAATGAATTCCTTTTTTCTCGAGCTTGTTCATAGGTAGCAAATGAACCAATGGTATAAATAAAATAACCATTGTACATGTTTTCTTGAATTTGGTCGGCCCTTAAGTTATAAAGGTTACTTAGTTTTTGAATTGATACTACTCTATTATATTTAGCACTAATTTGAACTCGGTATTCAACACCTGTAATTGGAGTATTTTCAATAATCACAATTTGTTTCTTAACGGGAGTAATAGGCTCAATTGGCTGCTCAACTATAAATTCTTTATAAACAGGTGGCACAACTACAACTGGTTCAATAACAAGAATGTCAACTTGAGGGGGTTGTATAAGATTAGTTCCATATTCATCGTATTCGGATACTTTTATTTTTTTATTATTTTTCTCGTAATAGTTATAATCATCATCCTTTTTGGAAGCCTTTTTCATTCCAAACTTATAAGAAATGCCAACAGAAGTATAATTATAAACATCATATATAAACCCACTGGTTCTTCCATCCAAATCATCAGAATTCATTATCCTGTTTGCTGATTCGAGGTTGACATTCCATTTGTCACTTAGCCTGAAGTCAAACCCCAATCCTCCAGTCATAATTCCTTGTAATGTTCTTCCTCCAAAACTTTTACCATTTCCGTAACCAACTTTTTGAACCACCTGTTTTGTAGTAAGATCTTTTACCTCGGTGTTATAGTTTGTTATACCTATTCCTATGATAAAATACACATCCCAAAATTGTTTCGAGCGGTAACTACTTATAATATTACGTATACTTACAGATGTGTTTAGATTAAATTCTATATAATTTGCTTCGAAATATCTATTCCAATCTCGTCTGGTTCCTGCTAATTTGCCGTAAACTGCCTGACCTCGTATTCCAAAAACTGGTGATATTTGTTTTGTAAGTTGAAGACTACCAGCAAATCTCCATTCGTTTTCATATGATGTTACCGGCCATATTTTGTATTGTTTAATATCGCCAAAAAATAAGCTGGTGCCACCACTTGCATTTATTTGCCAATACGACCTAAAGGTGCTGGTTTTATTGTATGACTGAGCAAATAATCCTGTTGAAACAAAGATAATTAAAGTGAAAAAAAACAAACTCTTTCTCAAAGTCGATAAGTATTAATGGTGTATGCAAAAACAAACTTGACGCGAATAGTTACTAAATCTACATACATAAACTAGTTGCAATAATTATGCAATACAGACAGTATATTCGGTTCTAAAAGTATACAATAATTCTATCTAATCAAATAATGATTTAATTAATTATCGCCATCCAATTGTTAATATCTTCTATCTGTATGGCAGGGATATCAATTTTGTTTTTCTTTCTATATCCATTGAGCTTTTGCTGTATGGCTGAGGGCTTGGTTTCTTTTAGAATTTCGGGCTTTGTAAACCCTGCTGGGATTAAATGTTGCGCCCATTCGGGTGAAATTCCGAGCTTTATATAGTCTTCGGCTGTGGTCACTTTTTTAACAGCTTCGGGGCGCATTTGTGGGAAAAATAATACTTCTTGAATTGAATGTTGATTTGTCATGATCATTACTAGTCTGTCGATACCAATACCCATGCCTGATGTGGGAGGCATGCCGTATTCTATTGCTCGAAGAAAATCCTGATCAATAAACATAGCTTCATCATCACCACCGGCTGCCAGCTCCATTTGTTCCTCAAATCTATTTCTTTGATCTATTGGATCATTAAGTTCGGTGTACGCATTTGCAAGTTCTTTACCATTAACCATAAGCTCGAATCGCTCAGTTAGTTCCGGATTGTCTCTATGCCTTTTGCAAAGTGGCGACATTTCAACAGGATAATCAGTTATAAAAGTGGGTTGTATAAATGAACCTTCGCATTTCTCACCAAATATTTCATCAATTAGTTTGCCAATACCCATCGACGGATCTGTACTAATACTAAGTTTTTTGCATGTAGCTAACAGCTCATCTTTATCCATTTTTCCAACATTATAGCCAGTAAATTTTTCGATGGCATCAATAATGCTTAGACGTTGAAACGGTGCTTTAAAATCTATGATATTTTCTCCTACTTGTACTTTTGTAGTGCCATGTAGATCAATTGTAATCTTTTCAATCATCTGCTCCGTCATTTCCATCATCCAAAAATAATCCTTATACGCAACATAAATTTCCATCTGCGTAAATTCGGGATTATGAAAACGACTCATTCCTTCGTTTCTAAAATCTTTGGCAAATTCAAATACTCCCTCATAACCACCAACAATTAATCTTTTAAGATAAAGTTCATTTGCAATACGCAAATAAAGTGGCATGTTTAGTGTATTGTGATGGGTAATAAATGGCCTTGCAGCAGCACCACCAGGGATTGCCTGCAATATTGGTGTTTCTACCTCCAGATAACCCTTGTCATTAAGAAAATCGCGCATGGAACGAATTACTCTTGCACGTTTTACAAAAGTGTCTTTTACTCCTTCGTTTACAATTAAATCAACATAACGCTGGCGATACCTTTGATCAGGATCAGTAAATGCATCATAAATTTCACCATCTTTTTCTTTAACTATTGGTAAGGGGCGAAGTGATTTTGTTAGTATGGTAAACTCTTTTACATGAATAGTTATCTCACCCATTTTAGTGATAAAAACATATCCTTTAACTCCAATGATATCACCAATATCCAATAATCGTTTAAAAACAATATTGTATAATGTTTTGTCTTCACCGGGACAAATTTCATCACGTTTAAAGTAAAGTTGAATTCTTCCGGTTGAGTCCATTAGCTCTAAAAATGAAGCGGCACCCATAATTCTACGACTCATAATTCGGCCTGCAAGACTTACCTCTTGAAATAAAGTGTTGTCTGTTGGAAATAGGTTTTTAATATCAGCCGCATATGCGTTTACTTTATATTCTTCTGGTGGATATGCATTTATACCAAGTTTATTCAACTCTTTGAGAGCATTACGCCTAATTTGTTCCTGTTCGCTTAATTGCATGATGAATTTTTTTTGCAAAGATAAAAAAAGCTGCCTATTCACTCAATGGAAATAGGCAGCTTTACAAAATTATTATGTTTAATAATATTTACATAATAATAATCTTTTTACGAATTACTTGATTTGATTTAGTTTGTATATCAAGAATATAAACTCCTCGACTTATATTACTAATGTCAAGTACACTTCCTGAAAAACTTTGTTTTTTCAACACAACACTTCCTGATGAAGAAATGATGGAGATATTGGCTTTTTCCAGTCCATTGATATACAATTTATCATTTGCCGGATTTGGATAAACCGAGATAAGGTGTTTTACATCGTCTTCAATACCTACATTATCATAAACGTAATTAATTTCGTACTGCTTATGTGCAAAACGATCTTCGGCATAAACATCTAGTTTAGCAGTACCAGGTATTGCAAATGCCATACTTGTAATTACAAGAGCATCACCATTCATAGCTATTCCAGATAGTACAGGTTCTTCAATTGTTCCTAGAGGAAGTTTTACTTCATATTCAAACACATCCGGATCAAAATTTTCAAGAGCTTCGCCGTCAAGAGTTATTGAACTTAAACGTGCTTCGTTGGAATAATTTGCATTCATTGTTCCATAGGCACTTTGCATCACCTCTTTTGTTGATGGATCCTGAACAATCACTACTACAAGTAAATCATCCATTTCTTCAACATTTGTGGTTGCCATATCGTAAGTATACGAAAATTGAGAAGGTACACCAGTAACAAATGACTCAGAAGCTCCATTCGCGCTAGGCATCATTTTCATCATAACATGTTCAAATTCAGTTTCACCATTTGTAGCAACGTTTCCCGTGGTTATTTTCTCAACAATAATATTGTAAACTTTTAGGCTAGAGCTGTTTGCAAATGGAAGAATGTTGGTTGTAACAGAAATAGTTGATCCCGACATTGTGAACGAAGATGCAATATCTAAAGTTGAAGTTAGAAGAGATGCGCTGGATAAAGCTGCTGCAGCTGCACTTGTGCTTGCACCAGTATGATCACCATTACAAAATAAATCAGGAACAGCATTTACACCATAATAATTTCTACGTGTTCCTCCTTCAGCGGTATAATATGGGTCACCGGCTCCTGGCCAGTTCATTTGGTATTTTATTAGAGAAATGTCGTCGGCATTTGAAGCACACCATGGAACAAATGTTGAGTTAAAACTTGCACAAGGAGCACACGTTGAACTTGTAAATTCCTCAAAAAGAGGCAAGCGCGGCAATACGATTGATTGATACTCTATTGACTTAACCAAAGTATCATTATCAGGATCTAAATCCTGAGTACCGTTTACATTATTAAACCATATTTTTAGATCATGGTTTCCAAGTGGTGAAACCCACATTCCGTCAAAACTTAGCTCTGCTGATTCAAGTAGTCCTAAATCTAACCCAGAAAATGTTGAGTCAGTTTCGATGCCGGAATAAGAAACCCAAGTTGCATTTACTTCATTAATTACTGTATTACCTATGTTAAGAATTGAGAAAACAACCTGTGATGGTTCAGTAATTACACCGGGTGTGTTAATACTTAGTAGTTTACAGTCGAATGCTGATGGAGATGTTAACTCAATGTCATCAATATACCAGTTCTCAACTGAGGCCATATTTCCGGTAAGGTAAAAACTAAACCTGAAGCTAGAGCTGGCAATTTGATCGCCTGTTAGCATAACAGTAATATCTTCTGGGCCTAAATTTTGATTTGGAGTTTCTTCCCATACAGGAATCCATGAACTTCCATCGGCAATTGCAACACCAATAGTAAGCCCTGGTCCGGCTTTAATATATTTGTGTTTGAACATTAACACTGCCGTGTCAACATCCGACATGTCGATATAAGGAGAAATTAATCTGGCAGTTCCGTTGTAAACAAATCCTTCAAATTTACATTCAGGAGCTGAACCTCCAGCATTTGATGTTGCGCTGCTATACCATCCTGAGGAAAGTGGTAGATGAACCCATCCTTCAGGAGGCATATCACCAGAACTAAAATCTTCTGTAAGGATTGGTTGTGCACTAATTGCACCAACGAGCAATAAACTCACTAGTAGTAGGTAAATTTTTTTCATAATAATAATTTTAATGGTTTAGAGTAAATTATGATTTATTTCGAGATTAAAAAGTTAAAATTTCTATGAGCAAATGCGAACCTCGCAAGATAGTAATTAATAATTGGAATGACAACATATTGAGTTAAAATGTTGCATGGTTAGGTAATAGTTAATGGCTGTTATATAAAATATCATAATTGTAAGATATAACAATGCATTTGTTGGCGTACGTGTCTTTTTTGCCATCTCATCGTTATTTTTTCGACCCTTAGCTCCGGCTATGCGTTTCAAAAATGCCTCAATCTGACAAAAAATACATCATAATAAATTCTAAAAACGAAATTTAGACAGCTTATGAAAAAATTAACTTATTCTACCACTCAGGTTTACGTTTCTCTAAAAAGGCAGTCATCCCCTCTTTACCTTGGTTTCCTTCTCCAAAAAGTGCCCCAAATTGATCAGCTTCCAATTGCTCACCATCAGAAAAACTCATTTCCATTCCTTGTCTAACAACCATTTTTATTTTTTTAATTGAATCAGACCCTTTGGATATTATATTTTTTGCAACCTTTAGGGTTTCCTCTATTAGCATTTCTGGTTCGAAAACTTTTTGCACGAGTCCAATTCTAAGAGCTTCGTCAGCACCAATCATATCAGCTGTCATAAGCAAATAAAGTGCATCACCCATTCCTGTTAATCGTGGTAGACGCTGTGTGCCAGCATATCCAGGTATTAGTCCAAGGCTAACTTCGGGATGACCAAATTTGGCTTTTGTACTGGCAAAACGAAAATCACATCCCATGGCAAGTTCCAACCCTCCGCCAAGGGCAAATCCATTAATTGCGGCAATTACCGGAATATCCATTCTGCCAAGACTACTAAAAGTATTTTGTCCTAATCGTGAAAATGCAGATCCTTCGTCACCATTTTTATCTACCATTTCGGCAATATCTGCACCGGCAACAAATGCTTTACCATCTCCAGTAATCACCATTACTTTAACATCTGTATTACTAGATATTTCAGCCACCAGTTGATCCATTTCATTAAAGAATCTGGTATTAAGCGCGTTCATGGCTTTAGGTCGACTAATTGTCACAATTGCAACATTATCAACTATCTCGGTATTAAGTATTTCGTATTCCATTATACTATTTTTGGTTTATTGTCAAATTTAGGAAAAATTGGCTTAAGTATATAACTAATATATAATTTATTTTGAGCTAATTAGATTACTTTTTTCTGTCTATTGTAAATTCAATAATTTGTTCAAGAGCTAATCTTGAGCTACTTTCAGGATATTCACGTAATAGGTTCAATGAACTGGATTTGAACTCAGTCATTTTATTTTTTGCATACTCAATTCCTCCTGAAATTTCAACCTCATTCATAATCCAACTAACCTTTTGTTTATTTGTATTATGTCTTTTTATAATGTTAATTATTTTTCGTTTTTTTAATATTGATGATTGGCTTAGTAAGTGAATTAGAGGCAGGGTCATTTTTTTTTCTTTTATGTCGATACCTGTGGGTTTCCCAGTAACACTACTTTTTTCAAAATCGAGAAGGTCATCTTTAATTTGAAAAGCCATACCAGCATACTCACCAATATCCCACATTTTTTTTATATCCTCTTCATTTTTGCATGCAGATGATGCTCCAGCAGCGAAGCATGATGCCAGTAATGATGCTGTTTTTTTTCGGATTACTTCATAGTAAACAGTTTCGTCAATATCTAATTTTCTAGCTTTTTCGATTTGTAGCAGCTCGCCTTCACTCATTTCTTTAACTGCCTCTGATACAATTTCGAGTACATTGTAATCTTTTGCTTGTAAGGCTGTTAACATTCCTCTTGAAAGCAAGTAATCACCCGCAAGTACTGCTATTTTATTTTTCCAAAGTGCATTAATTGAAAACCTGCCTCGTCGCCTATCCGATTCGTCAACAACATCATCATGAACAAGTGTAGCTGTATGTAATAATTCAATTAGGGTTGCTGCGCGATGTGTCGACTCGTTAATTCCTTCAAACATCGCTGCACTATAAAGCACTATGAGAGGGCGTATTTGTTTGCCTTTAGCCTTGAGTATATAATTCATTATAACATCCAAAAGAGGAACCGATGATTTTACGGAAAGCCGAAAAATCTTTTGAAATTCTTTTAATTCACTTGAAATTGGTTTTTTTAACTCTTTTAATGACGACATCTTAGCTTTTAATCTAGTTACTAAAAATCAAAATTAAATCTATTTTTGCAGAAAACTTAAACATGACAGGATTTTTATTCGACCAGCTTATTTTTGGTCCGGTATATAGCAGAAGGTTAGGCATTTCGTTGGGTATTAATTTATTGCCCGTGAACAATAAGTATTGCAATTTTAATTGTGTGTATTGTGAGTGTGGGTGGACCGATAGAAATAGTGGTATTAAAATAGTATTACCAAAACGTGATAATTTCAAAATTCAACTTGAGAATAAGTTGAAGGAAATACAAGGCACAGTAAATGAGCCTGATGCAATAACATTTGCCGGAAATGGTGAGCCAACAATTCATCCTGAATTTGCAGGGATAATTGATGATACCATTGAGGCTCGTAATAAATTTGCTCCAGAAGCAGCAATTAGTATATTATCAAATGCCAGTATGCTTCACAAACCTGCAGTTATTGAAGCTCTTAAAAAAGTAGATAAAAATATTCAAAAACTCGACTCAGCAATTGAAAGTACATTTCAAATTATCAATCAGTCGGCCAGTGGTTTAACACTGGATAAAATAATTAGAGATTTAATATCATTTGAAGGAAAGCTGATTATTCAAACTTTATTTATAAGAGGTGAGTATGATGGCAATATAATTGACAATACAACTGATGAGGAAATTGAAGCCTGGTTGAAAGTACTTGTTAAGATTAACCCGGAGTATGTTATGATTTACCCAATTGATAGAGGAACTCCAGCCAAGGGACTTGAGAAAATTCCAGAGGAAGAATTAAAAACCATTGCTGAAAAGGTTCAGAGACTTGGAATTAAAACTAAGGTTTACTATTAATCAGCATCTTTTTAAAAATTTCATTGTTCTGATAGATTCCTTTAAAGTTTTGAGCACCAGGACCAAAGGCTAACACAGGAATTAATGTTGCAGAATGACTACTGGTTGAAAAAACTGGTTTGATTGAGTTGTAGTCATTTCCATTTGCTGCCAATGTAAATCCTCCAGTTTCGTGATCGGCAAGTACAATAACCAAAGTGTTTTTGTTTTGCTCTGCAAAATCGAGGGCAACTCCAACGGCCTTATCGAAATCGAGCAATTCGGCTATTAGGTAATCTGCATTTTTTTCATGACCGGCCCAATCGATTTGCGAGCCTTCGACCATTAGAAAGAAAGGTTGTTCACGTTTTGCAAAATATTTTAATGCCATACTTGTGTATTCGGGAAGAAAATCACCTCTGTTTTCGAGTATTGTTGACATGCCACCTTTGGCTAGTAGAAATCCATATTTGGCATCAATATTTACATACCCATCTTTGCTATTTATTACAAACCCTTTGTTAACTAATTTTTTAACTAGATCAAGGCTGTCTTTTCTATTGGTAAAATATTTACTACCACCACCTGCAAAAAAGTCAATTTCCGAATTAGCAAGTTGTATGGCAATTTCATCTTGCATTGATCTACTTACTACATGTGCATAGAAGCTGGCAGGTGTTGCATGAGTTATGGCAGAAGTTGAAATGACTCCTGTATTATAGTTTGTTTTCGATAGTATTTCAACAATATTTGGAACTGCAATTGAATCAACATTTACACCAATGGCTCCATTATAAGTTTTTATGCCACAGGAAAATGCAGTTCCTCCCGCTCCAGAATCTGTTATTTTTTGTTTTGCAGATGAAGTGTTAATTAATCCAATTTCATTAAATCGGGAAAAATTTGATGGTGAATCTCCATAATAAAATGCTGATGAAAGTTGCGAAAGCCCCATGCCATCTCCAATTAATATTATGATATTTGGTTGACTGGGTTTGGTGTTAGTTTTGGTCTGGTTTTTTGGGTTACATGAAATTACTACTGCTATTAAGAGTAGTAACAGCATTGTTTTTATTGGTTTATTCATATTAACACTTCGTTAAATTTTTATTTCTCGCTAAGACGCAAAGGTTTGATTGTCATAGGATTGTATAAGCTGTTATATTTTTATAAGAACCTTATTATAAAGCATATGCAAAACCTTAACTAACTATTGTCATGTGAGTGGCAATTTATTTTAGCAATACAAAATTAACACTTTTATCAGATTAATATTTTTTATTATTCATGTGTCTTGCAGCAGGGATTGCAATGGTAGCTTGTTGATTTGGTAGCTTATTTTTTGTTAGCTGGCAGAGGCGGCGGAACAGAGCCACTGTACAGGTTACAAAATAAAGTTACTAAGAAACAACTACAAATGAAAAGCCAGCCTGTCTGCCCAAATAAAAAGTAATAAATGAAATACAGCCTGCATCCTGTTTATAAGTACTTTTGCAAAAAACTAAACGTACTATATTTTGAATAATTTTGAACAACTTGGTATTCCAAAGGACTTTGTAAAGGGCCTAAACGACCTTAATATTATTGTGCCAACTGAGATTCAGGCTAAGGTAATCCCGCTACTTTTAAATAAAAATACCGACCTTGTTGGGCAGGCACAAACCGGGACTGGTAAAACTGCTGCCTACGGTTTACCACTGCTTTATCGCATGAATCCAACGAGTAGAAATGTACAGGGACTAGTACTTTGTCCCACTCGTGAACTTGGCCAACAGGTTGCAAAACAGCTATTTAGGTTTACGAAATATACCGAAAAGATTTTTACTGAAGCTGTTTATGGCGGTGCTCATATTGAGAATCAGATTAATGCATTAAAACGTCCCACACAGGTTATTGTTGCTACTCCGGGGAGGTTAATTGACTTGGTAAAAAAGAAAGCTGTTGACCTTAGCAATGTTAAAATTGTTGTACTTGATGAAGCTGACGAAATGCTGAGCATGGGTTTTAAAAAGGAACTTGACGAGATACTCTCATTTTTGTCGGACACGAAAAATAAGTGGCTTTTTTCGGCAACTATTCCAAATGGGATAAGTCAGATTATTAATCAACATTTATCACCGGATGCAATTAAGATTGTGGTTGGCAAAAGTGGTGTTGTGAATAAGGATATTGAACATCAATTTGTAATTTCTTCGGAAAGCGATAAGCTGAGGATGCTCACTCTATTTTTGAAATCGCAAAAAGGCAATAGGGGAATGGTTTTTTGCAGGACTAAAAATGATGCCAAAAGATTAGCCAAACAGCTTACATCTAGAAATATATCTGCTGATGCTATTCATGGTGACCTAATGCAAAAGGAACGTGATAAAGTGATGCGTGCTTTTAAAAATGAAAAGTTGAATATACTGGTTGCCACCGATATTGCTGCCCGAGGTATTGATGTTGATAGTTTGGGGTTTGTTGCTCATTATCAGTTGCCTGAGAAGAAGGAATATTACACTCATCGTAGTGGTAGAACTGCCCGTGCTGGAAAAAAGGGTATATCATTGTGCATAATCACTAAAAATGAAATGAGCCAGATTAGATATTTTGAGAAAGAGTTGGGGATTAGGTTTAAGATTGTTAAGTAGAGGTGATAGTCTACACTCTGCAGTTGGCAATCTGCAGTCTTCTGTTGCCATTAGCCAATAGCTAATAGCCAACATTAAAACATATCCCACAATCCATTTGCAGGTGGAGGTGCTACGATTTTAATAATTTCTTTTTTTACGGGATGTATAAACTCAATGGATCGGGCATGAAGACTAATTGAAGCATCCTTATTACTCCGTGGAAAACCATATTTCAAATCTCCTTTTATGGGAGAGCCAATGGCTGCAAGTTGGGCTCTAATTTGATGATGTCGGCCAGTTTTTAAATCAATTTCAAGTAAGTAATAATTATCACTTGTTCCAATAATCTTATAATGTAATACTCCTTCTTTTGAATCTGAAACAGGTTTGTTGTGGGCAAAAGATTTGTTTTTTTTATTATTTCGTACGAGGTGGTGTTTTAGTTCAGCTTCGGGTTCATTGGGCATATTTTTTACAATTGCCCAATATGTTTTTTTCATTTCTCGGTTTTTAACCAATTCATTCATGCGGCTAAGAGCTTTGCTTGTACGAGCAAATACAACAGCACCACTTGTAGGTCTGTCGATACGATGAACGACACCTGTAAATACATTTCCGGGTTTTTGGTAAGTTTCTTTTATGTATGCTTTTACTATTTCACTTAGTGGGGTGTCGCCGGTTTTATCACCCTGAACAATTTCGGAGGGTAACTTATTAACTATTATAAGATGGTTGTCGGTGTAAAGAATTCTTTGGGATATTGGTGTATTGTTTAATTGCTGCATTGTTACATTATTTGATTGCTGCATTATTAAGTATTGAAACAACCAACAAATAGCAAGTCATTAAACAACACAAAAGTATTAACTAACTATCAATACTGCTCTTTTTCACTGGGGAATCTCATCTCTTTTACATCATCGATATATGATTCGAAAGACTTTATCATTTCGTCATGTAAATTATGGTAGCGCCTCAAAAACCGGGGTGAAAAATCTTGATTTATACCAAGCATGTCGTGCAATACGAGTACCTGACCGTCAACATCACCTCCAGCACCAATACCAATTGTTGGAATTGTGATGGACTCAGTAACTTCGCCAGCTAGTTTAGATGGAATTTTTTCCAGAACGATTGCAAAACATCCAGCATCTTCAAGTAGTTTAGCATCTGATTTCAGTTTTTCAGCTTCCTCTGGATCAGTGGCACGAACAATATATGTTCCAAATTTATTAATTGATTGAGGGGTTAAACCCAGATGACCCATAACAGGTATACCTGCACTTAATATACGGTCGATGGATTCTAATATCTCTTTACCACCTTCCATTTTAACAGCATTTGCTCCCGACTCTTTCATTATTTTAATTGCGGAATTTAATGCTTCTTTTGAGTTGCCCTGATATGTTCCAAAAGGTAAATCAACCACCACCAGTGCTCTTTCAACACCACGCATAACTGATGATGCATGATAAATCATTTGATCAAGAGTAATTGGAAGTGTAGTTTTATGCCCCGCCATTACATTTGATGCAGAATCACCTACCAGTATAATATCAATACGCGCCTCATCAAGTAGTTGCGCAAATGAAAAATCGTATCCGGTTAACATTGCTATTTTTTCACCCTTTTGCTTCATTTCCTGTAGCACATGGGTTGTGATTTTTGGAAGTTCTCTGGTTGTGTTCATTATTTTTTAATTCTTAATGAAAGGGCAAATGTATTATTTTTTAATCAACTTCAAACTTTCAATTTCTTTACCATCTACAAACATTACAACATGATAAATTCCTGCCAGTAGTACGTGGTCGTTATAATCATCACCAAGCCAAATAATAT
>JASFZK010000260.1:0-6490 GCA_045267845.1 Bacteroidota bacterium
TATTATAATAATGTTTGTACTTACCATACTAGTTGGAACCATATTTACTGCATTAACATTTTTTGTGCGACAAAAATTATATCCTGGCAAAGAAAGTGTCATGCCCGATGTTCGTACTGTTGATGATAAATTTGTAATCGTTATCGAGAAAAGCGAGAGTATGGATAATGATGAATTGAAAAAAATAAAATCAATATTAACAGAATCTGGTGCTGTCGAAATCAATGAATCAGATGTTGATTATGAAGCTTAAAAATATATTCAATATGAAATATTTAAAATATTTACCGATAATTGTTCTATTTTTTGCTGTTCTTACGTCATGCAACAAGGATAAAAACAATCCAGGATACGCGTACATGGGTGAACATGATATGTACTACACAAAGTTTTACAAAGCATATTCTCCAAATCCTATTTTCAGGGATAGCATGACAATACAACTTCCTGCGGAAGGAGCTGTATCAAGGGGTAATATGCCTTTTCCTTTTCCAATAAAATCAATTGGTGATAGGGCTATAAATCAAACTCTTGCAGGTATGCAATTGGCAAACCCAGTTAAATATGATGATAAGTCGGTAGCCAAAGGAGAGAAACTATATAATATTTATTGTAAAGTATGCCACGGAGCAACGGCAAACGGTGAGGGACATTTGTACACCAGTGGATTATTTCCTGCTAAGCCTACTTCGCTAATCGAAAACTATGTTCAAAATAAGCCAGATGGCGAAATTTATTACGTAATTACAGCTGGTTCAATTTCCGGACTTATGGGACCTCACGGTACACAAGTAACTCCTGATGAACGTTGGGAAATTATTAATTATCTCAGATCTCTAGTAAAATAATAATAACTTTTAAACAAATCTAACATGGATAAAAAAGTACAGCTCAGCGGTAAATTCAAAATCGCAATGTATATACTAATCGTGATTGGGCTTATTTCAGTTGCCATCGGTTTTTTAACCGAAGATAGCAAACGAGCTTGGGCAAACCTGTTGCTTAATAATTATTATTTTATGTCATTAGCAATTGGAGCAACATTCTGGCTAGCAATGCAATACATTACGCAATCAGGATGGTCAGCTGCCTATATTCGAGTGCCAATGGCCATGAGCAATTATTTTATTATTTCAATGGTATTGTTTGCAATAATGTTTCTGGGTGTTCACGATTTATACCATTGGTCACATGCCGATGCCGTAGCTCACGACCCATTATTACAACATAAAGCACCATACCTAAATGTGCCATTTTTTGCAATTAGATACATAGTATTTTTTGGATTATGGATTTTCTTAACACAACGTATCAAAAAGCTATCTTTAAACGAAGATAAAATCGGAGGTCTATCTAATTTCTTAAAACTCGAAATGACTTCAAAAATATTTATTTTTGTTTTTGCTGTTTCATTTTCACTATTCACCATCGACTGGCTAATGTCTCTCGACCCACACTGGTATAGTACCATTTATGTAGTTAAAAAATTCATAATGGCCTTTTTCCATGGAGCCGCTGTTATTACTGCAATAGTAATTATACTTCATAAACTTGGCTATTTCCCAATGCTAACAAAATCACATGTGGCCGATTTTTCGAGGTATATATGGGCATTGAGTTTAATCTGGGGTTACATTTGGTTATCACAGTATCTATTAATATGGTATGCCAATATTCCCGAAGAAACCATTTATTACATTCCACGCGAAATGGGTGAGTATAAATCACTGTTTTATGTTGAGTTAATAATGAACTGGGCATTCCCATTCTTCTTCCTAATGTGGAATAGAATTGCAAAAAACATGAACCTGGTACTATTTACCGTAATTGTTTTAATGTTGGGTCAATGGGTCGAATTATTCATGTCCATAATGCCTGGTACAGTAGAACAACATGGTATTTCATTAGTTGAAATAGGTACATTTATAGGGTCTCTTGGCCTGTTCGCACTTATTGTTGGATTGGGATTATCAAAAATGCCAATCATCCCTAAAAATCATCCATACCTAACCGAAAGCACATCAGATGATCATTAACTGTTCATCAAAGTAATAATTAAGAGCCTCCTGTGTGTAAAATTGCGGGAGGTTTTTTTATGTTTATTATTTGAGCGGCCGGGCCTGCCTGCATTGGTATTTCGGCAGGCAGGCGTGCTATACGTTTGTAGTTGTTTCATACTGATTTGTTTTTGTAAATTAATCCCGTGTCTTCCTTCGTCTGCCTCGCTTTACTTACAAAAATCACATCAGTATTTCATCAAGCTACCACTGCTATCACTGCCGCACGTAACATCATTAATTTATGTTTATATCTAGTTTCACAAGTATTTCTTATATTTGAGTGCTCATATCTTGAAGTTAGCATTCATTGTAAGAACCATTTGTCCAAAGACTTAAATGATAAAATGTTAAACCAATAATCAATAGATTAATATGAAAAAAGCTTTACTAATTGTTTTATTAGCCTTTTCAACAACACTTATAGGACAGGTTGAACGCTCAAAATGGGAATTTGGCGGCGGTGTTCGTTTTAATTATCTTGGACTCAGTGGAGGTTACGAAGGAGAAAGAGCTTCCGATGGGTATCAATTTAAAATGAACTATAAAGACATTGGCATGGACAATTATTCACCAAGTTTTGCCATTGCATTGGGTGGGCGATACAAAAAATGGAATTTATCTTTTGCAGGTTCACGCGGTTCATATAAAGGGGAATTTCAAACTAAATTTGATATTATTCGTGATGATGTACAAATTGATTCAGGTGCTCATGTCAAAGGAGCTATAGATATGGGAATTTATGCTTTAACTACTACTTTTGCCTTAATTCAAAAAAAACATGAACTAGGTGTTGGCATTGGGTTTTTAATTTTAAATATGGGCTCAACTTTCAATACTACAGACAATTCAGGCCAAGATGTTACTTTGGGTGAGCCCATGTTGTTTCCAATGCCTTTTATAGCTATTAGCGGAAGATTAAACTTTGGTAATTTCAGACTTTCTGGCACAGGCGGGGGTGCCATTTTCAAAGGAGAAAGAGATGGTCTCCAATATGATGTGTTATATTATACAATAGACGTAAAAGGAGTTTATGACTTTTATAAAGGCAAGAATTGGTCTTATTCAACATCAATTGGTTTCCGACAGCTATTTATGGATATGTATATGAAAAATGATTTGGGCTGGGCAAAAGAAAAAGATATCTATAGTGGTCCATACATAAGTCTTCGTGCAAAATTTTCAAGCCTTGAAAAGTGGACACATATAAAACGAAAAGACAAAAAGAAATAATAAGAATTTACAATTAGAATAAAAGATCATGAAAAAAATAGTCCAATTAACACTTGCTATAGCAGTAAGCATTGGTTTTGTAGCTTGTGATTCACATACCACAAAACAAACAACTGACGAACAAAAAGCCAAAGAAGTGGTAACGCATCCTGAAAAACCTTCAGATGCTGATTTAATGGCATTTAAAGTATATCACCATATGATGTACATGGTAACAACTGCTCAACAAGCTGGTGGTACAAATAAGTTACTCCACACAAAAGAATTACCAACAGAAGGAACAGACCCGGTAGTTACACCTGCATTGGATCATATTTATACAAAAGTAGTTATAGACCTTTCAGAAGGACCTGTAACTGTTGAGTATCCTGAAATTGAAGAAGAACGTTATTATTCAATCCATATTACCGACCAGGAACATTATACCATTTATGATGAAATTCATCCTAAAGGTAAATACACAATTGTACGTAAAGGAAAAGATATGGAAGTCCCTGAGGGAGTTACTGTAATAGAAAGCCCTGGCGATTACCCACATTTATTTATTAGAGTTCAAGTGAAAAATGCTGAAGACTTGAAAAATGCTTGGGCTATTCAAGAAAACATTAAACTTACAAGTCTTAACAGTAATGAATTAATTATTGAAAACCCTATAAAGCATACCTTAGAAACACACGATGTTTATCCACAAAATAAAGAAACCTTAGAATCAGTTGTTAATTTTACCAAAGAAGATTATTTGCGAGTAAGTGAGTATATTGGAGCTGTAGCACCAAAATTTGGAGTTACGGGTAATATAGGAATGTTTGGAGCCATAGATAGTGAAGAAGCAAACAGTAATGATGCTGAATATCGTGCAGCTGCTATTGTTGGTCACCTTGGCTTTCCTCTACATCATGCTTATTATGGCCCATTTTTTACAAACTGTAATGATGAAGTTTTAAATGGAGATAAAACAGAAATATTCACTCTGCCATATGAACCTGAAGGTGTTGAGTTATTTTGGTCGGTTACACGTTATAGTGCTTTAACACGCAATACTATTCCTGACAAAATCGACCTGTTTAATGCTTACAACACAACACCTGATGAAAATGGAAATATTACCATTACTTTTAGTGTAAAAGATCCAAAGGACGGTACTTACTGGATGCCTGTAAATGCAAGTGAACCTTATTATTTTGTGATACGTTACTACAATCCTGATGTGAATAATTTACCCAAGAAACCTTGTAACTAATATGCAACTAGTAAAACTTATAACTATGAAAATATTTATAAAAATATCATTAGTACTATTTCTTTTTAGTACGTTAACTACATCTTTCGGACAAATAAACCCAAAAGAAGTAGTATTAGCCGAAGGTGCAAATATGCACCCTGAGTATGTGAAAACAATTGGGCGCATGGCATATGTTTGGGGTTGGCCTATGGTAAATAGTCATAATAGACGCACTGGTATTACACAAGCACCTGAACCAGGAAAACTTGGGGGTGTAGTTCCTGTAGCACCAAGAGGGTATCTTTCGATGCTAAACGATTATGTGAAACCAAATCAAAGTTTTGTAGCCTGTCCAAATCAGGATGTAATTTATGGCACTGCCTTTTGTTCACTTGATGAAGAACCTGTTGTATTGCAGATTCCTGATTTTAGTGACAGATTCTGGGTAGTAGCTCTTTATGATGCCCGTACAGATCAGTTTGGAGAATTAGGAAAGGCATATGGCACTAAACCGGGGTTTTACTTATTGGTTGGTCCTAACTGGGATGGCGTAACTCCGGAAGGTATTGATGGGGTTATGCAATCAACCACAGAATTTTGCTTTGCTGGTCCTCGAATTTTCCTAAATGATACTGATGAAGATAGGGAGGAAGTTAGACCGCTGGTTAATCAAATTAATGCATATCCTCTAGCTGAGTTTACGGGAGAAATGAAAATTACAGATTGGAATGAAACACCCTCATTTCCAGCACCAGTGGTTGAAGGTGAAAGAAGCTGGGTAATGCCTGAATCTTTTTTCGACCAGCTACCAAGTGTTATGGATTTAGTTCCTCCAATGCCAGGTGAAGAAGCATTATATGCCTCCATTCGTCAGGTATTAGTTGCTGCTGAAAAAGACCCTGAATTAAAGAAAGTATTAGTTGAAACGGCAATAGAAACAGAAAAAGAAGTAATTAAACCACTTTTTTTATGGAAGTACAATGGTGTGCCAGCAGGTAATGGATGGAATCGTTCAAAGAATAATGCACAGTGGGGGTTTGATTATTTGATGCGTACCAGTACGGCGCGTTCTAACATGTTCGATAATCGTCCCAATGAGACACAGTACTTCTATACAGATAATGACACGAAAGGTGAACAATTGGAAAGTGCTAACCTGTACACAATTACATTTGCTGCAGGTCAATTACCCCCTGTGAATGGATTTTGGTCGTTAACGTTGTATAATGAGCATCATATCTTTACACCTAACAGCCTTAATCGTTATTCATTAGGTACGAAAAATAAAAGTTTGCAGTATAATGAAGATGGTTCACTTACCTTATATGCTGGCACTAATCCTCCAGGTGATGGTAAAGATTCGAATTGGTTGCCTGCTCCAGGTAAAACATTCTCCTTATACATTCGTGCTTACTGGGGAAAAGAAGCAATTCTTGATAGTTCTTGGATTCCACCAACAATAGAACGTATCAAATAAATAACGAAACGCCAATAAAGGCTCATACGTTATGTAGGGTTAGTGCTGATCATGAACTAATTAGAATTAAACGAAATTAGTAGTAAATTGAAAGTTAATCGTCTCAAATTACCGCACTACGCATATTCAAACCGTCAGACTGCGCAAAAACTTAATGAAATCCTAAATAAATAGCTTTTTTAAAATTTGGTAATCAAAGAGTCTAAATCACTAGGCTACCTCACTGATATTATGTATCTTTACATAGTATCATCGATAAACCCATATTATGGATTTTATACAAGGATTTGAAAGAAACCAATTAGTGATGATGGATTTTGAGGCCAATGTTGCTCATGATTCATGGGCAAGGGTTGTGGATTGGTTTGTGGATGCATTGCCAATGGATGAACTTGGATTTATTAATGTTCTACAGTCAGAAGGGAGACCTCCATACAAAGCATCAGATTTGCTAAAATTGTTTATGTACGGGTATAAAAAGGACCTTCGATCTTCACGCAA
>JASFZK010000261.1:0-4362 GCA_045267845.1 Bacteroidota bacterium
TTTTTTTCGATTAAACTTACTCAATGGAATGACCATTAAGCTTCATTTAATCAAAAAAACTATCTCAATGTGCATCTCCATCCCATCCGTCCCTAGTTAGTGCCTGACCGAGAAAGAAGTAATCTACTGCGGAAAAGCTGGATTTACGCGTATCATCCGTGATACTTGCCCACTTCCATGTGGGTTTGCATGAAAATCTTTTCCTGAAAGATTTTTGATCAAAATATTCCATTATTCTCATCAAATAGCCAGCTATTCTCTTCAAATAATGAAACATTTTGCTTCAAACCAGACTTTCCCTCGCTACGATTCCTTTCTCGGTCAGGCACTAGTTATGAATATACCTCTATATTGTAAGTGCAAAGTGATAATGTCTGTGTTGTATAAAATTCAATTCGCCTGAATCCATTGCATTAATTGCGGTAACTGCATCGCACCAGACATGCGATTGGCTTCTTTGCCGTTTTTAAAGGACATTAGGGTTGGTATTGAACGAATGCCCAACTGTCCTGAGAGTTGTTGCTCTTGCTCGGTATTGACTTTGATTAAAATATACTGGCCTTTTAGCTGTGCGGCTGCTTTATTAAAGATGGGTGTCATCATCTTGCAAGGACCGCACCATGGCGCCCAAAAATCAACGATAATAGGCAACGAAGATTTTTTCGTTATTTTGTTAAAGGTTTTTGTATCCACTTCAATGGCTTTTTTTGAAAAAAGTTCATCGTGACATTTCCCACAAGTTGGTTTGTCTTTTAGTCGTTCATTTGGCACTCTGTTGATGGCTAAACAGGTGGGGCAAACAATGTGTTGGCTCATGATGATTTCCTGAGTTGTTTTATTCTATATGTAATATGAGTTCATGCCATTAAAAATTCAAGTTTTAGTCTTAATTGTTATTATTTTATAACCAAATCTTATAGGATCTTTAAATATTATTTGACCCGTGTCATGTTTTGATTCATTTTTTCGTAATAATTTGATGTAGCCAGTTGCTTCAATATAAAATTAATAAGTACCATAATAATTTATCAGCTGTTGAGCTATTAGGGTAGCAAATACTTCCTAAGGAAATTTATATGAAAAATAAAATTATTCAAAAACCTAAATATTTAATGATGCTGTTATTGATGGCATTCAATGGTATTAGTATGGCTCAAGCCTTGGTGCCTGTTTTAGTTAAGGATATTAATATTGGCAGTGGTAGCAGCTCTCCACAATTCTTAACACTCTTTGCAGGGACACTGTATTTTGGAACCAGTAATATGCATGGTTTATGGATGACAGATGGGACAGATGCAGGAACAGTTTTAGCTGATGGTGTCAATACCATTGGTAATGATTTTGTTACTGGATTATTTGTTTTTAATGGGCAATTGTTTTTTAATACATTTTTAACACCCGGTTGGTGGAGTACTATGGGTGGTGTTGATAATGCTAATGAAATTATACCAAATTTTATTGCTTATGGTGGTGTTGCTTATACCAGTATTACATCTGGATTGACAAAATTAGTGATGGGCGCTCAAGACTTAAATGTTTCAGCAACTGCAATTGATTTGTATCGCAGTGATGGTACATTAAGTGGAACATCAGCTATTGGAAACTTCACAAGTGACAGCAATGGACCAAATCCCAGAGGGTTTTGGAAAGTTGGTTCTAAACTTTTATTTTCTGCTATAGAAACAGCTACAGGAAGAGAATTATACAGCACTGATGCTACTACAGGTACAACTCAAATGATTAAAGACATTGAACCAGGTATTGGAAATAGTCTATCGGATGTCAGTGGAACAGGGGGAGTTGTTTTGGGGAATGAAATGTATATTCCTGCTTTTTCAAATGCTCCAGCGGGAACTAAATTGTGGCGTTCTGATAGCACTGCTGCAGGCACTACAGCTGTTTATGATGATGCGGGTGTTGCTAATGGTACCTCAACTGATTATGATTCGCCCAAATATTTAACGGTATTTAATGGCAGTGTGTATTTTTTTGCCACAGCAGGTGTCTCTCCACGATTGCAATTGTGGAAAGTAACGACTGGGGACAGACATCCAACGCAAATAACATTTGATCCTGATTTCAGCCCACCATCAGGGAGTTTTGGCTGCATTGGAAGTTTACAACCCATGATTCTAGCAAATATTATGTATTTTCCACGAGAAGACAATAGCAATGGTTGTGAGCTTTGGAGTAGTGACGGAACAACCATGGGAACTCAAATGCTCAAAGACATAAATCCAGGAGGTGTGGACAGCTTTCCTAAGCCTATGGCTGTTTTTAATGGCGAACTGTATTTCAGCGCTTTAAAAGCAGGGTTTGGATTTGAATTGTGGCACACCGATGGCAAAACGGCGGGAACTTTAATGGTCAGTGATTTAAATCCAGGTTCACCAGGAAGTATTATTAATGAACAGATGCAAGAATACAATGGAGAACTCTACTTTATGGCTGAGGATGGTGTGCATGGACAAGAGTTATATAAAATTACATTCCCAGTTGTCGATTTAATTTTTAAGGATGGATTTGAATTGGTAGGTCCAATTTAATAAATAGTAAAACTCGGCTATGTCTTTAACTCCTGTTTCACCTAAGTCTACATGGAAAAAGAATACAAAATTATTGTCTTAAACCTGACTTTCCCACGCTGCGAATAATTTCTCGGACCAGTACCAAACCAAGTAGCAACTTTAAATGTAACCACTAAAACACGTCATTGCTGCGAAGAAAGAAATCCATTTGGTCATTTGTATCTTTGTCAATAAACATTAATCTACTATTCATGAGATTGCCGCCTTGGCGGTAATGACGGCTGGTACGGGTAGTTAGTGCCTGACGGAGAAAGAAGTAATCTACTGCGGAAAAGCTGGATTTGATCAAAATATTCCATTATTCTCTTCAAATAATGAAACATTTTGCTTCAAACTAGACTTTCCCTCGCTACGATTCCTTTCTCGGTCAGGCACTAGTTAAGAAAAAATAATCTAAACGAGTTTTTTACTGCTTAAAAATAAGCTAATTCAACTACGATGAACAGTTGCTATGGAAGATATGCTGATTCTAATTGATTCCAAAATATCACCACTTCAGCATAAATTATAGTCATGCCAATTGAATTTTCAATACTTGAGTATCCATCAATAATCCTGATTTGAATATTTTGCGACAATAATTGACCTTCTGGAACCGCATTGGTATTGAATCTTTCTGACTAATGATTTATTTATTGACCACTATCAAGTTTTTGACCGGTTTCAAAATTTAGAGGTTTATGAAGCTGTAAATTTATGATATTGAGAGTAATATTATAGGTGAAGTTAGTGAATAGAGATTCGGTTAATAAAAAATTGAAATTAATTGAGTTTACTATTGGATTAGTTTCAAACAAAAGATTTTTAATATCGTGACTGTTTAATGTTTATACCTGTTTTCGTTTAAGTATTTTTTAAAGCATTAGATGGTAATTATAGAAGGAATTAGTCGAATATTGAAATGGGGATTAATTGGATTTTCAATAATCGTTTTTTTATTAGTTAGTATTTATAGCACAATATAAAATTTAATTGTGTAGATACTAGAATTTAGAGGTGATTATCATGATTTATAGTAATAATAGTTTAAAAGGTAAAATGCAGAGCATCTGTGCCTTTGTTTTAATAGCAGCAATCGGTGTTAGTGGCTCACTCTATGCTCAAGTTCCTGTGTTAGTTAAAGACATTAACCCTGGAATATCTTCAAGTTCTCCAAAGAATCTGACAGAGTTTGCTGGAAAGCTGTATTTTGGCAATGGCAATGCAGAAGGTTTATGGATGACAGATGGTACTGATGTAGGCACAGTACAAACTGATGGAGGTGTTTCTATTGGCTATGATTTTGTCTCTGAGTTAACCGTACATAATAATCAGTTGTTTTTTAATACAAATTTAAACATTGCATGGTGGAAAACAGCAGGAGGTATCGATAATGCTGTAAAATATTCGGATAATTTTAAGTTTGTCAGTGGTGTTTCTTATGACAGTGTGACATTAGCTGAAACAGATTTGGTGTTTGCAGGTCAAGATCTAAACATTTCAGGCTCTGGAGTTAATTTGTATTGCAGCAATGGTAATATGTACGATGCTATTGGAAATTTTGCCAGTGATAGCAATGGTGCTAGTCCCAAGGGATTTAAAAAGTTAAATTCTCAATTAATATTTTCTGCTGTAGAAGGCGATACAGGCAGAGAACTATACAGTACCGATGCAACCACTCTAACCACGCACTTACTTAAAGATATAGATTCAGGTGTTGGTGATGGTCTATCAGATACAGACGGCTTAGAGGACAGTGTCGTATTGGGCAATGAATTGTGTTTCCCTGCCTATT
>JASFZK010000262.1:0-11257 GCA_045267845.1 Bacteroidota bacterium
ACGGTTTCTCCCCCTAAATATTCGGTCCAACTATGTTCGCCTGTCCATTTATGACATGCTGCAGCATTGCAACGATTATAGTCAATATTATTGCGCCATTTATTAATATTTCCAATAATCATACCCAAACAAAAAAGTGCTGTTATGAAGAAATAATCATTGAATGGATAAATATTCACCAGTAGTATAACACTGAATGTATAGCCTAAGAGTATAGTACCCAGAATTGAGTAAAATAGAATTCTCCCATTAAATAATTTTCGATTTAGGCTTAGCTTGTAAACAATTTTATTAGTTATGATAAATGGGATTTTAAGAATGTAGTAGAGTATTGCCAAACCAATAAGAAAAATGATTAGAACCACGATCCAAGATAGCCATTCTGGCATATATTCACGCATATCTATAACTTTTCTATCAGGATCTCCTGTACTTTCGAACATGCAATTCCAATTCCCTAAATAATTCCCGATCATGTTTATACGCAATGTGGATGAGAGCGGCAAATAACTAACCCAACTGGTTTTCCTTGCACCTGCATCTATATTCTCAATAAGACTATCCTTTATGTAAACAAGTACACCATAGGATTCATTGTTTCTATTGAAAAGGAAAATATTATTAAAATAATAAATTTGCTGCCCTTTAGCTATTTTTATTCCAGAAGATTCTTTGAATTTTTCAGTAAATTTTTTAATGGATTTCCCTTTCCACTCTTCTACAAATCCATCCATATCATAACTCCATTCTTTGCGGTTAATAAACCGAAACGGGTCGATGACAACTTGATACAGATAATTAGACATCAGCCAACCTTCTATTCCTTCTTCAGTGCGTACTTTTGTCCAGAAAAGAATACTTTCCTTACCTCTTGTTGTTTTCACTTCCTGATATTCCTCCAAACGGGTTACGGCCGTTTTTTCATTCACTTCTTTTACAATCTTTCTGTCAGAACCTAATGCCCCTTGGTTAGATGCGATATGGCGGTTGTCACCTGCTGAATTATACTTGATAAATGTATGTTTGCTGGGCTTAAGATATTCTCCTTTTATCCATCCCATTGTTCCATCGGGCAACTGTATTTTAAAATTATTCCAACCACCAATCTCCATAATCATAATATGTTGGCCCTTTTTAACATTACCTACAACTTCAGAAAACAATTTATTATTCGAATTATTCAAATCCATAGAAAAATTAGAATACACTTTGCCTGCTTTCGCAATTATTGCTTTGGTAGGTTCTACTGTATTATCAGTACTATGATCGCAGGAACTAAAAATCAAAATGCCTAAAACTAGTAGCAAAACGGGAATGCACTTTCTTAATTTTTTCATTTCAGTAAGATAAGTTATTATTGTTTTCTATTTTGGTTTTATTATATCTGTAAAGTTAATATTAGTTTTTAATTATTTGAAAAATGCCTAAAGATTTGTGTATGGTGTATTTTGTTTTTTGTAGAGCTTTATTGAATTTTTCTTCCAGAAATTTTATATCGTAAAACTCTTGACCATGTATATCAATGGAAAAGATTATTATGGAAAGTAAAATAATGAAAAATATGTATTTCATTGTTTAGATTTTCGGAATTGATTCTTTCATAATTGTAGCCAACTTAATGGGGGCAGTAACGACTCATATTTTAAGCTTTTGTCTGGAGGACAAATATTCTTATTAAAATCGAAACTGTCCATGAGCCATTAGCTATGGTTTTTTTCAATTTCTATTCAGCCGAGTACATGATATTGTATCTGCCAGTATAATTCAACAAGTACTTATTAAGACTTTTAAACAAATCTCGCTGAGCCCAATTCGAATCTTTTCCTCCTTTTTGCATTTTTAAGTCAATGAATTAAACTCCAAATGCATTGCTTGAAACATAACCAGTCACAACAATGTACAATTTACCAATCTTATCTTTATATGAGTAAAACTTTAACCAAGCAGTATATTCTCCCATCATAGCGTCATATAGAGAAGCTATAGAGGTCGTTATTGTGTCGCCAGCTATTCTATTATTCATCAACAATCTAGGTTCGTTATTTAACTGGTTCAACTGAAAAGGCTTTCCCTTTTGATTACTAATTTCTGGTTTAGTATTCTCTGTTTTTACAATATATGCTTGAAATCCCGTCTTATTAATATATTTTGTAAACCTTTTTATTGCATCCTGCTTAGAGGAGTCATTCACATATAACCTGATAGTATTCGCTTTCTTGAACTCTTGTTTTTCTGGGTTCTGAGAATGTAAATTCTTAAACGTAATAGTTGTTACTAGAATGATAAGTGAATAATAATATAATTTCTTTAAAGTAGATTTCATGTTTTATTTTCTATATGTTAATCTCAAATTAATATTTTTATTCAGTCTTGAAAATTATTGATAATTGCGGCATGGACTACTTTGTTGTCAGCGTTCGTTATTTTTAATTATTTTTTTTGTTAATGTATGTCCGTTCGACATTAATAATTGAATGAAATAAACTCCAGCTGGTAATCCTGTTAAGTCTATGTTTTTTCCAGTCATAGATATGGGCTGTTTTTTACTATTAATATCGACAATTTTAATTTCATCAATTCTCAAAGTCTGACTTATGTTTTCTATAGTTATGTTTTTGGATGTTGGATTAGGGAAAATTTTAATTTTTTCTCTATCTATTGTTTCATTTATCGCTGTGGTGATTAATGTTGAGTCGCCAAAAGTTTGCCAGAAAACATCAATAGTATCATTATTGTCATTTATATACCCATAGTAATCATCGTAATAGGGATAGTTTGGTTCAAAAGATAAAGAGTTGCTTCCAATTAAAACTTCTCTGAATCCACCTGTGTCCCACCAACCGCCGGGCATAACACTTGTGAATAAACTTCCGTTTAAGCAAGTGTCACTAAATAATGTACTATCCCAACGAACATATACTGGCCAATTATTCGTGATAATATCAATGCTATTAAGCGAGTACCATATTCCACATTCTTTTTTCTTGATTATTTGCTTTTTAGTATGGAAAGTTCCAGGGATATTTTGATAAAGTCTATTTTGCCATTCATTGGATATTCTCACATCCAATGCTGTATCAATAGGAATTGAAATTATGTTTACTTCACCAAATTCTGTGTCAATTGTATCAGTTCCATTAATGTCAAACCCGATGGTCAAGGTGTCTTTATTTCCAATTGCATCTTCAAAATACATTTGAAAACTGAATTTTTGTCCAACTGCCAAATGGGTGGTTATAAGAATAATAATTATGATTTTGAGCTTTTTCATATTGGTTTGATTTAATGCAAGCTAACTATTTCAATAAAGTAACGTGGCCTTTTTTAACAGCTATTGCTGAGCTACTGAGATCTCCTTGCCTGTATTGCAGTACGTATATATAAGTGCCTGTTTCACATGAGTTTTCATTAAATTTGCCATCCCATCCTCTATCAGGTTCTGTACTTTCAAATATAAGTTGTCCCCATCTGTTATAAATTTGGAGGAGGTAGGGTGCTAAAGTGGTTCGATTAGTTATTGGTTTAAGAATATCATTTAATCCATCGTTATTAGGTGTAAAAGAGTTTGGCATCCACAATTTCGGTATATAGTAATATAAAACATTGGTTGTGTCGGTACAACCATCATAACTTTTAGATATAAGCATGATGTTATACTCATCTTCACGTGTATACATAGTTTCAGGTTCGAAGAGTGTAGAGGTGCTACTGTTCCCGAAGTCCCAATAATAATTTGTCGCGCCAGAGGTTAAGTTCACAAACTGTACAAGACCAAGATTGTCCTCCCAATTTTCTATGTAATTGAAAGCTCCGAGTGGTTTCGGCTTGACATCAATAACGGAAGAAATACTTCCAACACAACCAAAAGCATCCATTACATATAGTGCAACTTCATAATCTGATGCATCATCAAAAACAATGGTTGTGGGATTGCCCTCAAACGTATGATCATATCCAGTTGAAGATGTTACATTCCATGAATACTGTACCAACGAAGTGTCAGTAGGTATACTTTGATCATAAAACAATATTTCTCTGCTCTGGCAAGGATATTCATTGGTGTAAGCTGCCACAGGCGGGTTGTGGATGCGTATATGTTGTATAACAGTATCTATGCATTTATACTTGTTGGTAACAACTAAACTTACCGGAAATAAACCTGATTGATGAAATTCAGCAGTAGGTTGCCTGAGGTTGAGATTGCTTGCTGTTACTGGTGCATTGCCAAAATCCCAGGACCACGATACAAGGTCGACTCCAGTAGAATTATCTTGTAATTCAATTGATTGGGAAATACAATTGCTGTAGATCGAGAATGAAGCAACCGGATAAGGAATAATATTTATTTGTCTTATCGCTTCGGATTGACATCCCTGGTCTGTAGTAACTTGTAATTGGACATCATAATTTCCTGTGTTTGCGAAACTATGTGCAATTTCACTGTCGTAGGTGTAGTCAGAAAGTCCATCATCCCAAATCCAATTTCGGGCAAAAATTGTTCCTGAAGTAATGCTGGAAGTGTCGGTAAACGTCATGAATAACCCAGGACAGGAAGTAGCTTCCTCTGAGATTTTAAAACCAACATTGGCAGTCGGATATACCATGATGGGAAGTCTGGAAAGCCGAGTCCCACAGGTAGCAGTGACCGAATACACATCGATGGTATCAGGTCCGGTTGAATGCCAAAGGATTGTTGCAGGGTTTGCTTCAGGTGAGCCTAATATTTCTCCATTATTTACTGACCATTGAACATTCAGATACGACCCGGCTATTTCAACCTGGTTAGTGGCTGAGATACAAGCGGTAGTGATACCAATAATTGGAGGAGGGTCTTCATCAAAGAGAAAAGTATCAAAGTAAACTACTTCTCCATTACCACACTCAGTATTCAAACCATAAACAGACACTACATAATCTCCTTGTGGCATCTCAGGCGTAAACTGATAGGTGAATGTAGTGTCTGGTGCATCTTTTTCAATATCAACAGAAACTCCCGGACCAGATAGGTTCCAAACATACTTCGGTGCAAATGGGATGGATGAGGTGCTGAATGTTGCTAGTTGACCCGCACATATATTATCAGGTCCGGTAATATTTCCCTGACGTGGTAGGAGTTCAAGCTCTATTGTGAATAACAACTGGTTGTCTGTTGTGTAATACCACCATGAATTTATGGTATTTTCCTCGCCTAAATAAGAATCAGGATAATCCCAATCGTGGCATCCGGAAACAATCCCTGACCCTGTATATTCACAACCATACAATACATTACTTGTTGGAAAACAACTTGGAGGTAATTTTGTGTCATCCCAAAAAAGCTTAAGCTTTGGGTTGCCAGTTGCCGGCAATGGCCTCAAAATGTTCACTTTAAATCCATGAGGATTGTCTTCCACATCATAGAGGGGAATGTTGGTAAGTCCATTCAGGAAATTTATCCGAGCCTCCACCTGGGTGCCATTGGTAAGCGGAATTCCATAGGCGTTTTTCACATCCCAAGCAGGAAGTAGTAAGTTGTATCCGGCTTCTACACTATATCCAAGTTGTACATCCTCAGGCCCAAAAGTGTTTGGGTTTAGTGGAGGAACATCAATTAGTATCTCAATATTTCCAGCCTTACTTACTGTTGCTGCAAAAGTGATAACGGTATCGCAAACATGGGGTAATACCGTTGCATATATCATTTCACCAATAATCCCACTAGGAAAAGAAATGGAATCCGGATCGTTAAGAAATATTTTATACTGTGGCTGAACGGTTGCATTTCCTTCAACAGAGCTACGACGATTGCTCCAAGTTCCCGTAGTTGCACATCCCGATTCATTACTATAGATGGTCCAGATACCTCCTGCCAAACCATTGCTATCGAAAGATGTTGCAATACTGTCATTTGAATAGATGTAGAACATGGCAAATGAGGCGCTCTCGGGTGAGTCTACACTGCCCGAACTCAATTGCCAGGCTTTACTCCATAAACGTCCGGGAATTGGAGTGTTTCCTTGTGCAACTGTAACATCAAAATATTCAAAGGATCTATTTATCGACTGGGAATAGGTCGGCATACTGAACTCAAGTATATAGTCACCGTTCATCTCGGGATCAATAATGAGAGGGCTATAACCATTCTGATTAGTGTTGTTAATGTTGGGGCCACTTTGTGCCTCTTCATTTGTTTCAATAAATCCGTTGTCGCCGGAAGTGTGTGGTATTAAGCTAAGTGAGTACCCTGCAACTATATTACCGGCAGGATCTTTAACCTGATAATTCACATCATTCATTATTGATGGATTTATACCGTGTTCAGTAATATTACCAAAGCCAAAGTAAATCTTCTCGGTTGTAAAATTACTTATACGAATATTTAACCTGTATACTTCACTGCAATTAACCAGTGCAAATGGGATCCTGCTGCTGGCATCATTAATTGAAAGTGTAAGCCTGCATAGGGAGTTTGATGGCGCATTGAGGGGCTCAAGTTGTTTCGTGCCTTCTGCTAAACCAACTCCGTGAATGCTAAAAAAAATAGCCAATGTAAGGTAGGTCAGGATAATTGTTCTATTTTTCATGGCTAATTTTAAAAAATTGTAGTATTAAACATGTCATATTTGAAATTCAAAATTTAATAACTGCTTATTTTCAGGTTTACAAGTTTATATTTTATAAAAAACTTTCAGGTTCACTAAATTTATAAAAGTTAACAAAAGAAATGGTGATAGTTAACTAATTGAATACTTGGTTTTTAGGTATTAAGCTTGCTTCACCATCGTTTAAGTAAAAATACAAATAGTTTTTATATAAACTTGTAAAATAAAACCGAATTATTTTAATCTTTATATCCGCAACTAATCTAGTAGACCACTTTCTTCCCTTTTTTTTTGTTTGTGTGTCAACAAAAAAACAAATGTGCCTAATGTGTAACGTACCAAATTACACACAACTGTTTGAATATGGTGCGTGCCACACTTTATTCAATAATTTTCTTTGGTTATACTTTTTTCAAATTTAAAAATTATTTTCTGAGTACTACTAACCGCGGCATGTATTATATTTGTTGTTATGGGCTGTAATTTATTTCTTTATGAATTTTGAGTATAGCTTTCTTTTTCCATTTATAATCTCAACTATATAAAGTCCTGATTCAATTCCCTCAATATTTAAACTTAATTCAGAGTTTATTATTTTGTCTTGGATTATCAGTTGTCCGATAGTATTATAAATATAGATTAATTCTGATTCTTTTGCAATGTTTGTTTTAATAATAATTGTTTGTGTTGCAGGATTTGGACATATGTAAATTTCACTTTCAAGATTCTCAGTTATACCTAAAGGAATCCAATAATTGCAAGAATCCTCTCCATTTGGTGAATTAATATAATATGTTAAAGTGTCTGTGTAACATAAAGTGTACAATTCCCATTCGAATTCGTGTGAATATGAAGCAAACAAATCCTTATTGCTACCAATGCCTTCTATCCAATAGTGATTTCCGAATAATAAACTACTCTGTTCAATTTTATATCTTTTCCTGTATGTATCCCCTAAAAAAACTGAGTCAATATCAACAACCTTAATTTCTGTTGTTTCTGTATTAATTGGTAAGATCATACCAAGTGTTAAACTATCAAATGTATACAATAGATATTCTGATGTATCACTCGGGAATTCAGTTCCTGAATAATTTGGTAAGTGTGTTACAGAAGGGTAGAAATAAATATTTTTTAAAGAGTCTTCTCGTAATCCACCAATATAAACACTATACGGGGATGGATTATCAGAATAGTAATAATAGACTTTATTGTAAAATATATTTTCTATAACCGTATCCCCTTGTATTTGATATTGGGAATTTTCTAAATATATATCACCAGGAGACCACTGAGCCCAAGTTAAACTATTCCATTGTGTTGTGTCAGTTGGGAATGGATAATATGTCTGACTGTGTAAGTTTTGAAAGATTAACAATACAATTATCGCTACTATTATTTTTTTCATAATATATTAGTTTTGTAATTATTTAATCTATGTCTGTATTCATTAATGAAATTTAAAGCCTGACGTTGGAACTCTTTAGGTTTCTTGGAAAATTTAGTATTCTTTATTTTTTCAACAAGTTCGGGATTATTTGACATGAGCTTCATAAGTGATTTCTTAAAACTATGAAAAGCAATTCCTTTATTTAATTCTCCATCTTTAATGAAAAGGTACTTTTTTCCTATTCCTGTACCATAAATATTAGAAGTATACTCAATATACCAACTTAAATGTCCTGTAGTTATCTCTTCAATTAATGTACTATATTTAGATTGAGGTCTTGATTCTTTATTTATCTTTTGATAAACCATTCTTGAATTAATATATCTTCTTTTCTGAATATACCTTGTTGTATCAATGAATTCTAGGCTAAATATTCTACTAGCAGAAATTCCTTTGTTTTCTCCATTGTTTAAATACCTAACTCCATGAGAAAAAGAACTATTATCTATTATTTCAGGTTTAAATAAGTTAGCTAAAGCAATGACATCTATATAAAGTGTGTCATTAGGGTTAATTACTACAACTTTTGCTTCTATGAATATCTTACTTTGTCCAAATGATATAAAACAAAGCAAAATCATTGTCAGTGAAAGAGTGTATTTCATATTTATTAATTTAGACTAGCGTCAAATTGTATTCTTGATATTCAGTGTTTTATATTTTTCTCAAATATACTATTTTCTCTCTTTAATTCTAACCCACATTGTCGTAGCAATAGAAATTAATTGAGTTTTCTTAATTTGGGGAATTGTTGCCACCGTTGGCAATAGTTTTAATTCACGCATTTCAATTTCAAAACTTTAGTAAGCTTATACAATCAAAAGACCTATGTTTTCATTTTTATATGTTAATAGATATTACTTTGGTATTATCCCTATAATGGGTTTTAAAAAAGTATCTTTGCCAAAGTATTATTTATCTGTTGATATTAATTATCCCTTCGCACAACTTTAGCGAATTGCTGAGGCTTTCTTTTTTAAGCCCTTATTTTGATTAATGAAACTCTAGTGGCAATCTAATTTTATTTTTTATCAACCACATAAGTCGCAGGAATCAGTTGACAAGATTCTTTACCTTTATGCAAAAGCAAAACCAATCGATGATTACAAATATAGATATAAACAAGCCAGAACCTATTGTGTCTGGAAAACAATTAGAGTTGTTTAATCGCGCTACAGATGTTAAGCTTACGATTAAATTATTAGAAGCTGGTAAACCTGTATTAATAACAGCGTTATATAGCAATGGATTGTTACTTCTTAAGGAGTTGCAGATGCATCTTAAAAGAAAGTTGCCTAACAAGTCTTTTCAGGAGCAACGTGAGTATCGGTTAGAATATCGTAAGCTGTCAAATCTTATTTTAATAGAAATTGCAGATTATAAATTGACAGTAAAAAAATCGCCTTTTATTGGTTGGTTAGAAAAGCTTTATCCCGAAACTAGCGATTTCTTATTGTCCTTTCCTCAAGTTCAAGGACTAAATAGTGCTTGGCAGTGGTACCAAAATGGGATTTCCATTCCTGTATTGCGAAATAAAATACATCCATATTACGGCACTTATTTTCCTACACGTTTTGATCATTTGAAACTTTTCGACAATTGGTTGAAACGTTATAAAGGACCTAAAAAGTCTGCAATAGATGTTGGATTTGGGAGTGGCGTACTTTCTTTTCAAATGATAAAGTATGGTTTTCAGAAGGTTTTTGGTACAGACACTAATCCTAATGCGATTGTTGGACTAACAGAGTTTATGGCAGATACAAAGTTGTCTAGAAAGATAGAATTAGATTTTGGACATCTTTTTGGTAAATGGGAAAAGCAGACCGAATTGATTGTTTTTAATCCACCTTGGTTACCAGAATCTCATCATCTGGATAGAAATGACGAAGCTATTTATTACAATGAAAATCTATTCCCTGATTTTTTTGAAGGAGCAAAAAAAAGACTGTTACCTGAAGGAAAGCTCGTAATCTTATTCTCAAATTTAGCTCAAATAACTAATGTGACAAAAGACCACCCGATAGAGAAGGAATTAGCAGAAGGTGGGAGATTTCAATTGGAAAAATATTTAAAAAAAATAGTGAAAGCTGCTTCTGAAAAAACAAAGCGAGATCAATACTGGCGTTCTTCTGAAGAAGTAGAGCTTTGGGTACTGACTAATTAGTAAGTTTTTGAAGTATTAAAGAAACAATGTTTTCTTTTATAAGAATAATTGAGGTTTTAATGTGATAATGTATGCTAACGTTTTGAATATGGTGCGTGCCGCACTTTATTCAATATTTTTCTTTGGTTTCACTAATTTTCAAATTCACTAATTTTTTTTCTGTGAAAAAGAAACTGCGGCTTGCACTTTATTTGTTGTTGTGTGTCGTTTTTATTTATGCACCAATTGCGAAACCAAATCAAAGAATATTCGGTCTTTATTAAGATAGATGAGGGTTAATCCTATAGTATCATAGAATCCGTGAGCAAATACAAGTAAAGCAAGATTAGTTCTGTTCTTGTAAAATGTAAAAAAGAATATAGTACTTGCTAATCCCACTGCAATCATTCCAGAAGTTCCTTGATAATTATGAGAAATTCCAAAATAAACTGAAAGTATAATAGCTGAGATAAGCCAAGCTTTGTTAGAATCTCCAAATAATTCTGCAAGATGTTTCATATAATAACCACTAAATAAGAATTCCTCTCCAAATGCAGCAAATACCCACATTATTAAGAATAAAATAAAAAAGCTGGAAAAATCTCCCCTTATTTCATCTATTGTACTTAAATCAATTTCACCAAAATAAATCTCTAAGAATGGTTGAATACATATATCAATGATAAAAAATATAGCTATTGCCAGTAGCAATCCTTTGGAAATAGTCTTTAGATTTACCTTTTTTCCAAATCCAAATTTCGCCCAATTCCAACCACTTTGCCACAATAGAAATAGAGCAACGAAAAGACCAAAAAAATATCCAAAATTTCTATCTGCAATAGATAATATTGGTGCAATAATCATCACAATTATGACTATGAATGGTTTGGATAGAAATTTATATAATTTATTTTTCATTCGTTTTATTTATACATGGGCCTGTTCCTAATAAATAACTCAGTAAGAACCTCTTTGCCCAAAAAAAAGCTAACCTATTAAAGATTAGCTTTTTAATGTACCCAAGGCCGGGATCGAACCGGCACTCCTTGGAAGGAACTGGTTTTTGAGACCAGCGCGTCTACC
>JASFZK010000263.1:0-16848 GCA_045267845.1 Bacteroidota bacterium
TAATTATAAATTCTATTGTGTTATTTAAATTTTAGTTTATCCAAAATTCGCTAACTTACATGATAAATACAAGAGTATCTATAAATGCCAGATATCTACATTTTTTGTTTTTAGATTTTACAAAATATAATAAATAGAGTTAAGTCACCACAATTGATTACTTTCAAAAAACAATAATTATCTACAACAGGTATAGATTATTTACTATTAGATGAAATACAAGCCTCTTCTACTTCCTCTTGACTGTTACATCCTGTTTTATTATTATTTATAGTTACGTCACTATTTGGACTAGCCAGATAATTACAAACACTTTCAACCTCACATGTTGTTAAGGAATTATTATTAGCTATTGTAAGTTTTGTAATAGTTCCACTATCTATATTTTCTAGTCCGTACAAACTGCTCAAATTTGTATTACTTTCAAACTTGATATTGCCACCAACATATATCAGGTTTGAGAGTGCTTTGATATTTGCAAGTGAATAATTGTAATGAATTGTTAGATCAGAGTCTATTGTCTCAATGTTTTCAAGACCTAGCAAGCTCACAAGCCCGACGTTTTCTAACAGGACCAATCTATTAATATGTGTAATGTTACCAAGCCCATATAAACTAACAAGTTTTGAATTGTAAGCCAATATAATAGTGCCATTAAAATATATCACATTTTCTAGTCCGGAAAGACTAAACAATTCAGCACAGTGATTTATAGTAATATTAGACCCTATTGAATTAATATTATTGAGTCCTTTTAAACTTGTCAAAATGGGGCAGCCTTCGTATAAATCTCCAATAAACAAATCACCCCCAACACTATTAATTACTTCAAGTCCCAACAAATTGGTAATATCGGTGCCATTAATTAAGAGGAATCCTTCTATTTCTGTGCAGTTTGGATAGTTTACAGAAAAATTATCAATTTCAGACTGAGTTGATAAAGTAACGCCATCAGGCATACATGATTGTGATAAAATAGTGTTTTGTATAATCAAACCAAATGCAATAATTAGGATATATTTTTTCATTACTATATGTTTTCTACTTATTTAAAAATCAACTGATAAGTTTTTATTAAAGAATTATTAATTTCTCTCTTATCTTTAATCCGTTAGTAATTATTTCGATAATATATAAACCGGGATTAAAAGTGGCAACACTAATACCTGTATTTATATTATCAGTGCTATATACTTTACTACCCGTTTGACTATATATATTTATAAGCTCAACTGTCTTGTTATCGTCATATGATATGAAAATCTTATCTGTAGCTGGGTTAGGACTTATTGAAATAATACTTTTATTTGAATTATTATTTATCCCAATAATTCCACATGCTTCTTCTACTTCGAGTCTTGAGTTACAGTTAACAGAATTAAATGAGACAATAGCATCTCCGGCAGGGTCAGTTAAATAATCGCAAATACCCAGCACATCACATTCCGAAAGCGATGGGTTGTATGCAATATATATATTTCTGACTGAAGAACCAATAATATTGGTTAACCCGTTCAGACTAACGAGTGCATTATCGCCAATAACTATATTCCCTAATAGAGTTTCTAAATTATTTAGCTCATGAATACTCTGCAATACTTTGTTGTTAACTATTTTTACATCACCTCCAATAGAAGTTATATTAGTTAGACCTGACAAATCCGTTAGCATAACATTGTTAGTTATAGACAAACCACCCTCTACACTAATTAAACTATTTAAACTACTTATACTAATTAGAGATGGGTTGGAATTAATTACCATATGGTCTCCAACACTTGTAACATTGTCTAATCCATCTAAATTAGTAAGCATTTCATTATCCTGAATAATAAAAATACTACCAACCGAATTCAAATTACTTAAGCCAGAAATATCCAATAGTTTACTGGTATTATTTATAAACAAATTATAATTTACCTTTGTGATAATGTATAGACTATCTAAATTAGTTATGTCATCTCCAGTAATTGCCAAATAACCTTCAATTTCTGTACAGTTTGGATATGTTAAAGCATATGAGTCAACAGAGGATTGACTTTGAAAAACTATACCATTGGGGAAACAAGACTGAGAAATAACTATTTTTATTATTAATAACATGCTAATCAGCATAATAAATCTTTTCATATTGTTATCGATTATAAAAAATTAAATTTAGATATTAAATTTTCCTTTACACAAGGTTGATTATTAATTAATAAGGCAGAATGAGATTTAGTCTTTTGAGTTTCTATTAAGTAATTTGGATCTAAGCTAGATTTATTACTTAATAAATAGTAGTTGCAAATATACATATTAATGTTACGGGATTTGTAAACTTACATTTTAACCAACAAGTACAAAAAATGAGCCAATGCGTTGATAAATTAACCTTCAATATAAAAAAATATCTGTGCTAATGATTTTTATACTTCCATTTGCGCAGTTTAGGATAAGGGCTATAAATGTATCTTGATTATTGTCATCCCCTGCTCTAGCATATGGAGGTGTTGGTGGGCTTAACTCTTTATCCACTTACCTGTTTGGAGTATTTTTTTGTCATTATAGATACGGTAATAATACATACCTGGTTTAATTCCAATTGGTAATACCACCTCTAATGTTGTGGTTATTTTGGAGTTTAGTATTTGCTTACCTGTACCATCAAATAGTTCTATCCTTACCCCTTCCACTCCTTGTTGTAATTCAATATATATATTGTCTTTTCCGGGGTTGGGATATAGAGCATATTCAAATTTGGAATCAAACTCAGATAAGGACATTGTTTCACATGCTAACTCAACTTCTTCTATACTATCACATCCTGATGCATTTTCTTCAAAAAAACAAGACTCTTCGATAAATAAAATGGCTGAGCAAATACTAAGTACATCACATTCAGAAAGATATGGGTTATGTAAAATACTTACAGACGTAAGATAACTTGAGTAAATATTTTCAATACCAGAGATGTCATTTAGTGTATTGTTGTACCAAATGTTTAATGATCCTTTTAGAGTTGTCAATTGCTCAAGCTCATCCAAATCTAATAACGAGTCATTACCCCAGATGGATAATCCTCCACCTATATATGTTAGATCATGTATACCAGTTAAGTTCTGTAGAGATTCATTGTTTCTAATACCGAAGTACTCACCAATGTTTGATAAATTAGTTAGCCCTACTAAAGTATTGAGATTATTACAACCAATTATTGAAAGGTTTTCTTCAATTGACGAAATATGATATAACCCATATAGATCTGTAATATCTTCTCCATTTAATATCAATGAACCATTTAATTGCTCGCATTGCGAGTAATCGTTATGAAAACCATCTACTTCTGATTGTGAAAGTAAGTAATAATCACCATATGGTAAACAAGGCATGGTGAAACCACATGAATTTGCAATCTCAGGGGGGCTATTACATCCAGTATCATTTGAGTAAATATTTATTTTACCTATGGGAGAACTTAAATAATTGCAAATACTAGCTACAGCACAATCTGAGAGTGATTGATTATCAAAGATTTCAACATTATAAGTGCCTTGATTGATATTGTTGAGACCATAAAGGCTTAATAAGGCTGGATTATTTCTTATTTCAAGAAGACCATTTATAGAAATAAGGTTTAACAATCCGGTTATACTTGTTAATGACAGATTTTCAGTAATCTTTAAGAAATAGCTGATATTCGTTAAATTATCAAGTCCATTTAGATTTTCCAATAATCCGTTATTACTAATTACTAAAGATCCTCCTACTGATGTGATGCTATTAAATCCTGATAGGTTAATTAATGAATCATTTGAGCTTATACCAAGTGATCCGTAAATAGAATCTATGTTTTGCAACCCAGACAGAGTAGTTAGCATTGAGTTATGTTGAATCAATAAATCACCTTCGATATTAGTTAGAACATTTAACTTGGTTAAACTTGTTATATCTGACCAAGTAATTTTTAAGTCACCTTCAATCTTAGTGCAATTTGGATAATTTATTTGGAAACTATCTACCTGAGTTTGAGTTGTAAATGTAATTCCATCTGGAAGACATGATTGAGAAAATACAATAATAGGAAAAAATATAATTATGATAATTATAATTGATGTTTGCTTTCTCATTTGTAATAATTTATATTGTTTGATTAGTATTTTGAGTGGTTTGAAAATGGACGTGCCGCACTTTATTAAATAAGTTTCTTTGGTTTCACTATTGTTCAAATTGCCTGCAGTGAGGCAGATTTACTAATACCTTTTCAGAGTACTCCAAATGTGGCATGCAATATATTTTTTGCTGTGCACAGTATTTTAGTTTATTATTAATTTCTCCTTGACCCTTGTCCTACTTGAAGCAATTTCGATTATGTAAAATCCTGTTTTAAGTGATGATATGTTTATTGGGCTATTTAAGTATTCAATATTAACTAATTCTTTTCCAGTTAAATCATATATTAAGACAGTTATATTATCCAATTCTTGATGGTTAATTATATTTATTTTCTGTTTTGCCGGATTTGGATAAAATGATAAGGAGTTAGTTTGGTTTATGTTATATGTTGATAAAGCACAGGCATTTGTAACTTCTAAACTGTTATTACACCCAACTGAGTTATTGGATATATCTATATCACCTGATGGGTTTGATAAATAACTGCATATACTTTGTACGTGGCAGAATGATAATAACGGGTTAAATGTAATTATTAGTTTGTTTATAGTATCCCCTTCGATATTATTCAACCCTACTAGACTTTCTAAATTGTTATTCTCAGAAATTTCCAAAACTCCACCTATTGATATCAAGTTGTCAAAACCTGATAGGTCTATAAGAGAGTTGCAATTATTAATTATTAGGCTACCATCAATTGAATTTAGGTTTTCAAATTCACTTATACTTTGTATTAAATTATTATTTATAAGTATAAGGTTCTCACTTATTGAGTTTAAATTATTAAGACCTTCAAGATTGTTAAGTACAGGGCAATTACTTATGTTTAATGATCCATTAATTGATACTAGGTGGTTAAGTCCATCCAGGCTGGAAAGTAAACCATTATTATCAATGTAAAATGTTCCGTTAATTATTGATAAGTTTTCCATAGTAGTCAAACTTTGTAAGGAATTATTATTATTTATAGCAAAACCCCCACTGACATTCGTCAAACTTTCAAGACCAACTAAACTTGTAAGTACGCTATTATTATAAATTGTAATACCTGAGCCTACAGAAGTCAAGTTTTCTAATCCATTTAAACTTGTCAAGGAGCTATTACTACCAATATGAAAGTAACCTCCAATAGAAGTAAGATTATTTAGCCCAGATAAATCAGTAAGATTATTATCGTCAATAAATAGAGATCCGGTTGATATTAAAGAACTAAGGCCAACTAAATTTGTAAGTAAGCTATTATTTTGAATGGTAATTACTATGCCTACATAAGTCAAGTTTTCTAATCCATCTAAGCTTGTCAATAAGCTATTATTTCCAATATTTAAATAACCATTAATTGTAGTTAAATTGCTTAGTCCATTTAGGTTTGTAATATTATCACCACTAATAAACAGGTTTCCACTTATATCAGTACAATTTGGGTAGCTAATTAAAAAATCATCAATGTCCTCTTGTGACTGAAAGAGAACATTATCAGGGCATTGTGAAAATAGTCCTATATTATAAATTAATGTAGCAATAATGAATAGAGTTAATTTTTTCATATTTCTTATTTTTATATGTATGATTGTATTGGCCACAATTATAATATACGACAACTAGTTGTCAATATTGTGGTAATATGTAGTACGCTATGCTGATGTAAAAGTTAGTATTAGGTAATAAAACATACTATCTTTTTGTTAAATGATTTGTCGCTTTATATTTTGGATAAGTATTTAAGGTTAAACAAACTAATATTACTTTTATAAGTGATTCAAATATACAATATATTTTTATACTGTCAATAGTAAAAAAGAGGGGGGAAATACTACTTTATTGGGTAGGGAAACTGGCTTGAAAAATATGTAATAGTCATGTTTATAGCTTTTTAACTATTTTGAGTATTGCACTTTATTTTGATTCTAATTTAAAATGAATGTGTGGTTTTACTACAAAAGTGTTACCAATGATTATAACTAGGTATTTGAAGTTTATTGTTTGTTTAGTTCTTTTAATGAGGTAATGTAATTTCAATTATATGTTAAATTTTATTTTCTCGCAAAGACGCTAAGACGCTGAGGGAGAATGGGAGCTTAGTATAAAGTAATCTAAGCGCGTTACACTTCGTTAAACGCTCGCTAGTATAAAGCACATATTTCTATTTTATAAAATCCATTTTCCAATGATTATCGGAATAATAAATATTCCTATTGTAGATAAAAAGTATATCAAATAAAATTTACCTTTTTTGTAATTGTATTTTTCAACTAAACCCTGATATCTGTTCTTTCTGAATATTAGAAGATAATTCAGTATCAGAAATGGCATAAATAATGTCAATGCCCATGAAATGAAGAAATCGAACACTTTACCTAGAAAAATATCAAAATCCAAAAAAATATCAATTTTAATATTTAGTGCAACTAACTAACTGTGTGTCTCGTCCTAAAATAAGCTTACAGTTTTTATACCTTCTTTAAGGTTTTTGTATGAACCTATTTCAGGATAAGAATGTGTCATTCGGATTTAATACAACTTACATAACTCAACGCTTATTTCTGCGCCAAGTTTACAGTTATTATAAACAAGAGCAATATTTGATTCCAACGATTTCCCTTTAGTTATGCTTGCTATCTTACTTAATAAATATGGTGTAGTTTCTTTTCCCTTAATTCCTAGCGTATTCATTTCTGAAAGAGCCTCATTGATAGCACAATCAATTACCTCCTTATCCATAGACATATTATTGGGGACAGGATTTGCAACCAATAAACCACCAGCCAGGCCCAACTCAAACTTAGTATGGATTAACTTTGCAATTTCCGCAGCGGAATCTATTTTAAAATTAACTTCAAAATAGCTGTTAGAGCTGTAAAAAGCAGGCAAAGTTTTAGTTTTATAACCAATCACAGGAACTCCTTTAGTTTCCAGATACTCCAATGTTAAACCTAAATCAAGTATACTCTTGGCACCTGCAGAAATAACCGCCACATTAGTCATTGCCAACTCTTCCAAATCAGCACTTATATCCATTGTTGTTTCCGCACCTCTATGCACACCACCGATACCGCCAGTTGCAAAAACAGGAATATTTGCTAATGCAGCAATATACATTGTAGCACTCACAGTAGTAGCACCATTAATTTTATTGGCAACATTATAGGCGATATCTCTTCGTGATGTTTTCTGAATTTTAGTTCCCTCTTTTCCAAGAAAATTGATTTCCTCCTCTTCCAACCCAATTTTTAGTTTACCATTTAGTATAGCTATGGTTGCCGGAATAGCACCAACATCACGAATAATTTTCTCGCAGGTAAGTGCCGTACTAACATTTTTAGGATAAGGCATACCATGTGAGATTATGGTAGACTCTAAAGCTACTATGGGAAGTCTATTTTCAATGGCAACTGCTACTTCTTTGCTGTATTCTATATATTTTTCTTGCATGCAATTTTAATTAATTTGATTTTTGAATGGTGGAATTAGGAGATTGTAAACATTTGTAAGCCACATTTTTAGCTATGCCTAAACAATCTTCTGTCGATTTTTCTTGCAATAACCCATGAATAAAACCCGCTAAAAATGCATCTCCTGCTCCGGTAGCATTTTCAATTTTTTCAATGGTTTTTGGATTAGTTACAATATGTTTAACTGTACTTTTGTATATAATATCTTGACCAGAGTTAGTAAGTATCACTGATGATAACCCACGCTTTATTAGTTCATTCAATTTTTCTGAAGTAACTGCTTTATTCGATAAAGCATCAAGTTCCAGTACATTAAGTTTCAATAGACTGATATATGATAGCAATTCCTGAAGCTTAATTGCCTTAGTAGCACTAACCGCATCCATTATTATTTTCTTATGTTTGTATGCTATAAGTAGATATTGCAGTGATTCTAGACTTAAATTATTATCAATTACCAATACGTCAAAGCTTTCAATATATTGAGTTTTATCTTTAAAAAAAGCCACATCTAGTTTGTTAATAATATCCATATCATTTAATCCTAGATACAGATCGTTGGCCTTATCCATAATTCCTAAATAAATGCTATTTCCTATACCCTTAACAACACGACTTTCTTTATAATTGATATTTAGTTCATCTAAATTCTGTTTTGCAAGCTGAGCAAAATAATCATCTCCGAAAACGGTCATGAAATCTACTAGATTGCCAAGGGTAGATAGATTAGACGCTATATTGCACCCTACCCCACCAAAGGCTAAATGAATCTTCGAAAGGTTTGAATCATGCAATACATAGTCTGAATCTGACCGAGCGAATAAGTCAATATTCTGTGCCCCAATAATTAGTGTTTTTTGCATAGATATTCGTTCTCTATTTCTACGCCAAAGGCGTTTGCCCCTAGATTAAATATTATCTTGTAAAATTAATATATTTAGAGGAAATACAAACTGTGAAACGATTTGTAAAAAAAAACTTACCATCCAGATTACACGATTCTGTTAGTTTGCTTGGTGTTGGCTACACTACAAGTTGGTTGAATGATGTCGTATCTTCTAATTTGACCTATAGAAAAGCTATTCGATTGGTGTAGATAAAATCATAGCAATGCCATTAACATTTATAATGTTAATCCCTGATTAAGTATTTTATAAGCTGATTGCTGAATCAGAATTAAGAATATTACTACAGTTCATCTACAATACTTAAAAGTACATTTACGACAGACTCACCCAACTTTACAGATCGCTCTGCCGACCAGCCTGCAACAGTGTCAGGAATATTTTCGTTTTGTTTAAAGGGCATCTCCAAAGTTTGGCTAAGGCAACTAAATTCTTCACCAAGGTTTTTTGAACAAATATTTAGGTTTGCTTTACCCGCATCATTTTTTGGATAACCATGTACATCCTGCATATCTGGATTGTTGGCGATCCAATTTATCATAAAACTATCGGTAAGTTTGCTTAGTTTGTCGTTAAAAGATGGAATACCTTCGATACCTGATATAAAGTTATAAGGTAGTCCTTCATCTCCATGCACATCCAGATTGAAGTCCATTCCGATTTCCTTCATCTTTTTTTTCACATAGTAAACTTCTGGACTATTTTCAATATCTGGTGAAGCCCATTCTCTGTTAAGGTTAACTCCCTTTGCATTTACTCTAAGATTACCAAGTATGCTACCGTCAATATTCATATTGGGAACCAAATAAATGTTTGCTTTTTCCAATAAAGAAACAGAAGAAGCATCTTCTTCATCAAGAATACGGTAGATAAGACCTAGCATAAACCATTCAGCCATAGTTTCTCCAGGGTGTTGACGTGCTATTACCCAAAGGTTCTTTTTATTGCTTCCATCATCTCCTATTCGTAGAAAATCAATAGGCCTTCCTTGTATAGTCTCACCTACGGTCTCTAACCTACACAATGATGACAGTTGTGCATTATTAACCAAATCCAGATGTTGTTCATAAGAGAAAGGAGCAAAATAAGCAAAGTAAACTGCATCAAATTTAGGTGTGAATTCCATACTTAGAATACCATTTTTATAACTTGTTGGTATTTGAAACCATGTTACTCTGTCATAAGAAGCACGAGCATGGTAATTATCCCATCCTTCGGGATATGCAGCCTCTCCGGCATTAGTTATATTCAATTTGCAAGACAAATCTTTAGCTCCTTGCATTCTAAAGTAGAACCATTGCAGGAATTCTGAATGCGAATCTTTTTCAATTTTTAGTTGAATATTTTGGGGGTTTTCTAAAGAAATAACTTCAATGTTACCTGCATCGAACTTAGAGGAAATAGTTAGTGTCATGTTACCGTATTAATTATAGTCGACAAAAATAGGATAAAAGTAATATCAGATAACCTGTTTCGTTTATCTAAATTTGATGTAAGACCAACTATAATCCCAAATTACAGATATAGTTTGTTTCTTTTCCCCTTTCTTTTCGTTAGAAAATATTTCCATAGCTTAGAAGCTGTCTACAATTCATCGATCAGTTTTATTATACGTCTTTTTCGCCATCTAATCGTTATTTTATCGACCCATAGCTACGGCTATGCGTCTCAAAAATGCCTCAATCTGAAAAAAAACACATCATAATAAATTCTAAAAACGAATTTCAGGCAGCTTCTTAGGCTATTCAAATATTATTCTGCCTAAATAAAGAAAAAAATAATTCAATTTATTTATCGGTAATATGGAATCATAATTGGTGTAATATCGCAGATTGAATGAGGAAAATTATTCACATAGATATGGATTCTTTTTTTGCTTCTGTTGAGCAGCGAGATTTTCCTCAGTACAAAGGTAAGGCATTAGTTGTTGGAGGGAATGGGCCCCGTTCGGTTGTTGCTGCTGCTAGTTACGAGGCTCGAAAATATGGCATTTATTCGGCTATGCCAATGGTTGTAGCATTACGAAAGTGTCCCGATTTAATTGTTACGCCTCACCGTTTTGATGTATATAAACAGGTATCAAATGATATTCGCACTATTTTTTACGAGTATACTGATATGGTTGAACCTTTATCTTTAGACGAAGCCTATTTGGATGTATCACACCCAAAGAAAGGGCAACCATCAGCTTCGTTAATTGCAAAAGAAATTAAAAAAGAGATACTATTGCGAACTTCTTTAGTAGCATCGGCAGGTGTTTCATATAACAAATTCCTTGCAAAGATAGCATCAGATATTAACAAGCCTGATGGTTTTTATCTAATTAAACCGGATGAAGCTGAGGCGTTTCTTGATAAACTAGATGTTGGTTTATTTCATGGAGTAGGGAAAATTACTGAACGCAAAATGCATGATCTGAAGATTTATAAGGGGCATGAACTTAAACAACTGTCGCGTCAAGAATTAACAATGCATTTTGGAAAGGCAGGTAGTTTCTTTTATGATGTTGTTAGAGGTATAGATGAGCGCCATGTAACTTCGCATAGAAAAAGTAAAAGTATTGGAGCTGAAAGAACTTATGAAATAGATATTTATGAAATTGATGTTGTTAAGAAAAAGCTTATTGAGGTTATTGATATAATGTGGAAGAGGTGTAAGACAAAAAATAAAATCGGTAGAACCATTACTTTAAAACTACGATTTTCTGATTTTAGCACAATTACTAGGAGCTACACTAACAATACTCTTTTTACAAAAGATGATATTGAATCCATTTTGATTAATCTATTGCCTGATGAAGAAATAGTTGAGCGAGGAGTTAGACTTTTGGGAGCAACAATGTCAAAATTTCAATCTGAAACTAAGAAATATCCAAGGCAACTAAAAATTGACTTTGATTAAAAATTTAATATTATTGCTCTGTATTACTCATTTTCCATAAGACGTTATTGAGTGGCGTAATTTATTAACAATCTATTCAAGAAGAAGTAATTATTACAACTGCAACCGCTGCTTGTATTTCTTTAATTACTTTTTCTACTCCTTGAGATATTGAATCATTTTTAATAATCTCCTTCATTTTTAATTTGCAGACCTTAATTTCTTTTTTGTCATTACAAACTACCTTATGCATTTTACATGCTTGAATTAATCCTAAAATTGCGGCATTATCGTTATCAATCTGTTTGTTATTAAAAATCACATCACGGATTTCTTTAATTATTTGTTCTCTTGTTCTTCTGTCAATTAATCTGGTTTTATAATATTTGAAGAATAGGAATATCTTGTGTTCAATTCGAATCAGTCTTTTCTTTTCAAGTTGTTCAAATATCTGCTTTTGATATTGGCGACTTCTCCATGAAAACTTTGAAATCCATGTTTTTATTTTTCTATTTCTTTTTGATTGTGAAATTAGATCTAATATCTGGTTGTGAGAAGCCGATAAACTAGTTTTTGTTTTTTTTGCTACTATTTTCCCATTTTCAATGTCAATGCTTTTTTCATTTACTAAATCAATCAATATTGAACCAATCAATCCGATGTTTCTCATTTGGTCTGAAATCAAGTAATTTGATTTCTCAGGATTTTGTATCAAAATCAAAAATTTCTCCGAGGTAGTTTGTGTCATTTTTTTTGTTATTATGTCGTACAATATCAAATGTTTATAAATATTTTGCAACTCGTTAGACAATATCTACTTCAATAAACAGCCTTGATATTCAATATTTTTTGGGCTGGATTATTTAGTGGTTAAGTTAATAAAATAATAGTTCTAAGAAATTAACAAGGCTAATTTAGAAAAACTCAAAGGATATATGGCTAACAGATAAATAAGGATATTAAAGAGTTTATTCATATTACTTAAATATAAAAATTTGTAAATGTGTAGTTTAACTACCTATGATTACTAATCAATTACTGTTACCAAATCTTCTTTACTTTTTCTAACTTTTTTTAAGTTAACCAACCAGTCGTTCTTGGTGTCTCTATAACCCAATGGTAGCATCACGCAACTTCTGAGTCCTTTTTCTCTAAGGTTTAATATTTCATCCAAACTATCCGAATCAAAACCTTCCATTGGAGTACTGTCCACACCTTCAAATGCTGCTGCCGCTATGGCTTGTGAAAATGCAATGTAAGCCTGTCGTGCTGCATGATTAAAATTCACTTCGGCATCTCTTTGCGGATAGATACCTAACAACATTTGACGGTAATCTTCCCACCCCTCATTTTTGAAACCACGTACAGTATTGGTATAATTAAACGCTTTATTTATTCGCTCAGTTGTGTAAGTATCCCAAGCAACAAATACAAGTAAATGCGAACAATCGGTAACCATTGATTGGTTCCAGCTAATTGCTCTAATTTTTTTCTTCAATACATCGTTGGTAATCACAAATATCTCAAAAGGTTGTAAACCACTCGAAGTAGGTGCAAGAGATGCTGCTTCAATTATAATATCAATTTTTTCCTGTGCTACTTTTGCACCATTCATTGCCTTAGTGGCGTATCGCCAATTTAATTTGTCTAATAATTCCATGTTATGTATTTTTATATTAATTAATTTTTATTGTTATTCTTGTTGCTGTTCATAAGGATTAAAATCCATTCATTGAGCATATCTTTTAACTGAATTACATCTGCCATGCTAATATTCTGTGTCAGCAAAGGTTTTATGAGATTTTCAGGAATAGGCAGGGCCTGCGCTTTCAGTTTCTTTCCTTTATTTGAGATCTGAATGATAACACTCCTTTCATCTTCATCAGAACGTTTACGTTGAAGTAGTTCCAGTTTTTCCATTCGCTTTAATAGAGGCGAAAGGGTATTGGTATTAAGAAGTAACTTCTGGGAAATTTGATTAACTGTAAGCCTATCGTTTTCCCACAATACCAATAGTACAATATATTGAGGATAAGTTAAACCCAATTTGTCTAAATACGGTTTGTACGCTTTGGTAATCAGACGGGAAACCGAATATAGGGGAAAGCAAATTTGATTTTCTAGTTTTAATTGAGGACTGTCCATTAATACTTAATTTTTTTGTTTCTAATATTTAGAATTAAACATCGTGCATGCCTTTATCGTGCACGATGCAAAAATAGACAATTTATTCTAAACATTACTTTTTATCAAAAAATATTCAAATACTGTGGCAATATCATACTCAACTCTTTGTAAATACTATATTAAGTATTTTCACACTCCACTAAGTATAGTCTGCTTCGACAAACAGTTACGAAATCAATCCATATTACAATTATTCTGGTATCCTTTACCTATTTTCGACCAGCCCTTTTCTTCTAATGAAGTTGACAAAGAAGTAATACAATAAATTTTCTCAAAACCAACAGCAATTATATTTCCCTGATGATCTATGGCTAATGGAGGGACCATCCAAGATAGGTCTGTGTCAATTATTGAAGAATTATTTGGTAGCATTTCACCGTCTGAAGCATTTATTGCAACAATACTAATATCATAATATTCATATCCCATCCATCCGTAAAGAATATTGTTATTTCCTAGTGTAAATGAACATACTGGATCCATTGAGTTTTTCCATTTTTGAATTCCGTTATTATCAAAGCAGTACAAATTTGTAGTAGAAAAAATAACATCTTTATTTGGTAATAAATTAATAGCCCCTTGATTGACAAATCTTTCTCCTTTTTGCCCTGTCAAGTCCTGAAACGTCCAGCGAATCGATCCGTCCTCACCATTAAGAGCTACTAATTCGCCTTCAAAAGTCGAGAAATAAACATTACCATCTGTATCGATTACAGGATCTTTACCTGCAGATTCTATATCAGGGTTTGTAATCCAATATACGCTACCATCAAGCATAGATACAGAAAGGACATCCACATGATAGGCAAAAAGATCTTTGTTAAGCAATATAAGTTTTTGGCCAGAAGAAGCCATTCCCAGATTTGTACTATAATTTGGATAGCCTACAGTCCAAACCTCAGTACCATTGCTATTTAGCTTTTTTAGCATTACTTGACTACCTTCCCCATAAGTAATCCATGCTTCATTATTTTTTATGAGCATATTATGATAGAAAGATTGAGATTCCAATTCAAAATGCCATACTTCCTCACCATTTTCTTTATTATAGCAAAAAAGTGCTCTCCCACTACTATAATACAATCTGTTTTCTGAAAGGACAACAGAGCCGGAACTATTACTAAAACTGTCATTAGATCTATCAACAGTCCAGTTTTTAACTCCATATTGATCCAATGAAACGATGTTAATTCCTGTGGATGATTTAACGATAAAAAAACTATTATTTTGTAAATCAATAGCAGGAACTGGACTTGAAGAAAAACCCATAGTTTGTTCTGAATCCCATGTCCAAACTGCATTTGCAAACATTTCATTCTCAGGATTCGAGTCCTGTTTGTCCTTTTTACAACCAAAAATTAGTATAGTAGATATGAGAAATACAAGTAATATATTAGTAGTTTTCATTTTGAGAAGAGTTAGAATGGATTTTAACAGTTGCAAAAGCTATGCCTAAGGCGTTAATTATCTGTTTATCGGTTATATATAAAAACTCTTATTTATCATTGCGACTATTTTTAATAATATCGTAAAGTCATTTTTACTTTTTCGGATAGCGGGAATCATTAATTAGTGGCTCTAATTAAGTCATAGGAGGTAGAAGTGTAATTGGTTAATTTTATTAACCATATTGATAATGAAACTCCTCGCAGTAAGCTGACGAGGTATCTCAATCGAGTTTTGTTTTTTTAAATCGCATCAATATGCATGGAATAAAACCCATGATTTAAATGCCTAATTTTGTCGTTCTGATTGCATACTGCAACAGTTTATTTCTTCTTTATGAAAATTCTATTAAACTGCCTTCCCCCATACGATATTCATACACCATCAATATCGCTTTCCATCCTAAAGAAATTTATGAATGAAAAAGGGGTAGACACTGAAATTAAATATTGGAATTTTCTGCTGTCGCCTATGTTGGATTATTATGATAGCGAAGATACAGAAATCAGACTGCTTCCCTTTTTGTCCATACTAAACGATCGAAATAAGAACGAAAAAGGTAACAAACGCATCCTATCTTTCTTACAGAAATTACAACCCGAATTCAAAACCCATGGTCCGGATTATTATACCAATTTTCTCCAAAAAATAAAAGCTGATATTCTGCGCAATATAGAAATGGAATTAAAAAACATCGACTTTACTGAAATTAAAATCTTTGGAATCAGTGCCAAGTATAACCAATGGATTCCTGGTATATTGGTTGCCGAATCACTAAAAAAAATCGCTCCTCATGTGCAAGTCTTAGTAGGTGGTTTTGGAAATGTTAAGGTGGCTCGGGAAGCTATGCAGATTTGCAAGCATTTTGATATGGCTACTTGGGGCGAGGGGGAATATCCCTTGTGGCAGCTGCATAAGGAAGCAGAGAAAAGTAGTTCCAATTATTCGTTTATACCTCGGTTTATGTATCGCCGGAATGGCAAATTAATAAAGTCGCTGACCAACAAAAGTGAATACCTCGATTTTGAAAATTATCTTTTCCCCGATTATAGCGATTATATAAATAACTATCCGCATCCTGAGAATATGGAGCAAGTTAATATTCCCATAAATACAATTCGTTCTTGTAACTGGTCAAAATGTAAGTTTTGCGATTTTAATCAGGGATATAAATTAAGAATGAGAAGTCCTGAGTGCATTGTTAAAGAAATAGAACACATTGGAAATGAATATGGCCTAAGTACTTTTTCATTTGTGGATAGCGATACTTTCGGTAATTACGAACATTTTAGCAGGCTTCTGGATTTAATTATAGCACTTAAATTAAAGACCAATACTGATTACGTTTTTTGGTCAGAGATGATTCCAAACCCACAGCTCACAGCAGAGATGATTGAAAGGATGGCCATAGCCGGATTTAAAAATATCTTTATTGGTTACGATGGACTTTCCGATTCTATGCTTCAGAAAATGAGCAAAAGCAATAGTTTTTCTGATAATCTTTTCTTTGTTAAGCACAGTATCGAAAATGGCTTAGCCCTTTACGTTAATGTGATTAAACATATTCCCAACGAAACAGAAGATGATGTGCAAGAATGCATTGATAACCTGCATTACACACGCTTTTTCTATAAGGATTCCATTGTATCCTTTTCGCATAATTATGTGGATCTGGTGCTATCATCGATGAGTAAATACCATAACATACTTACAGAGGAAGAGCGAAAAAGCTATGATTTCGACATAATGACCTATTTGTTACCCGACTATTTCCCTGATAATGAAAACCGCTTTCATTTATTTAGATATGAAAATAATGCTCC
>JASFZK010000264.1:0-4335 GCA_045267845.1 Bacteroidota bacterium
TCAACAAATTATCCATATCCAAATACTTACCTCCATCAAAGAATGAATCAGGGGTAAGGTTCAAAATACCCATAACTTTGGGCTTAGAAAAATCAATAAGTCGATTATTGATGTTAATATGTTCAATTTTGTAATTAGGTGTACTTTTATTTCCCATTTTTGCACGTAGAATAAAAACTTTATACAAAGGTAAAATTTAACTGGTACTTCAAATGAATAATAATACAGCAAGTGATTTTGAAAAGGTGATTGCATATTGTAAAAATATCTTTGAAAATAAGCAAAAGGATTATGGAACGGCATGGCGCATTCTGCGTTTAACAAGCTTGACTGATCAAATTTATATTAAGGCCAATAGGATTAGGAGTATCCAGGTTAAGGATGTACAGCTTGTTGATGAAGGTATTACGCCCGAGTTTGTTGGTATTGTAAATTACTCTGTAATGGCGTTAATACAACTTGATTTGGGAGTTGCCGAGTCGGCGGATATGGATGCTCAAAAAGCTATTGAGTTATATACCATCAAACTAAATGAATCGCGTGATTTGATGTTCAATAAAAACCATGATTATGACGAAGCATGGCGTAACATGAGAGTATCATCATTTACCGATATAATATTAATGAAGTTGTTAAGAATTAAATCAATCGAAGATAATGAAGGTCAGACAATTGTGTCTGAAGGGCTTGATGCAAATTATCAGGATATAATAAACTATTCAATCTTTGCGTTGATTAAATTAATAATAGAAAAGGAAGATGCTTGACAAAAAAAATGCAGAACCAATATTGGTGAAAGCCATAAGGATAATTACAGGATTAACGTTTATCTTTTCGGCTGTTGTAAAAGGCATCGACCCCATAGGAACCGATTATAGAATAGTTGATTATTTGGATGCTTATGGCTGGTATTTTTTAACTGACCTATCTTTTTCCTTGGCAGTTCTGCTCATTAGTGTTGAATTCTTACTTGGGGTCGCTTTCCTATTAAAATTGCGTATTCGATTGGCATCAATTGGTATATTATTAATAATGATATTTTTCACTTTTGTAACTTATTTTGATGCCAGATACAACCTTGTTCCCGACTGTGGTTGTTTTGGGGATGCAATTAAAATATCAAATTGGCAAACATTTTATAAAAATATAATACTTCTAATTTTTGCCCTTATAGTATTTGTGAAACGGAACAAAATAGCACGAAGAATGCGAAAGTGGATGCAGTTGACTATTCTTATAATTTTGCTAGCTGGTTTCAATTGGTTCATATTCCATAACTATAATCATTTGCCTGTTGTTGATTTTAGAGACTGGAAGGTTGGGAATGATATGAAAAGTAGTGGACAAGAAACTGTTAAGAATTATTTAATCTATAAAAATATTAGCACCGGTGAAATTAAGGAATACATATCACCAAATTATCCATGGAACGATTCAGTTTGGATGTCTGAGTGGGAGTTTGTTAATCAACGAATCGATAATTCACAGCTCATCTTGAAGCATGGTATTATTATTGAAGATGAGGCCGGTAATAATATTACACAGGATATAATTGAAAACCCCAGATTTCAATTGATACTTACTTCTGATAATCTTGAAGAAGTAGTAGGGCAAGGAATGATTGATGCATCAAATCTATTTAATGCGTTAAATGAGAGTAGTATAGATTTAGCTATGTTAACAAATTCTATGCAAGATGTGGATAGTAGGAGGGAAGTATATGCAATTGATTATGATGTTTTTATAGCTGATGATATTGAATTAAAGGCAATGATTCGTTCTAATCCCGGACTCGTGCTTTTAAATAATGGCATTGTAGTTGCCAAATGGCATCACAATGACTTCCCTAAAGTTGACGAAATAAAAGAACTAATAGCACAATGATAAAATTTATTCTCAGACGGCTATTTTATGGAATTTTAGTGCTCTGGGGAGTTGTTACTATAATTTTCTTTTTATTCAACGTATTGCCAGGCGATCCGGCACGAATGTTACTAGGGCAACGGTCGGATATTTCATCTGTGGAAGCGATAAAAAAGGATTTAGGGTTAGATAAACCTCTTACTATACAATATTTTAAATTTCTAAATGATTTGTCGCCCATATCATTTCATCTACTAGATAACAAAGATAATTACTGGTATTTAGATAAATCTGATTATGGGGGAGTTGCTAAGTTAATACCCTTATCAGGGGGATGGATTGTATTAAAGGCGCCTTATTTACGGCGATCGTACCAAAGCAGACGGCAAGTAAGTGAAATTATTTCTGAAGCATTTCCTAAAACGCTTGTGTTGGCATCCACTTCCATACTATTGGCTATGATACTAGGCATACTATTGGGAATACCTGCTGCTCTAACTAAGGATAGCGCACTTGATCGTTTTTTACTGGTATTTTCCTCTTTTGGTATGTCGATACCATCGTTTTTTGCAGCAATAATTATGGCATGGCTTTTTGCATTTGTACTTGCAGATTACACAGGGTTACAAATGTTTGGGAGTCTTTACACAGTTGACAATTATACAGGTGAAAAGTATATTGATTTGAAAAACTTAATTCTCCCTGCCATTACACTTGGTATTCGTCCTCTCGCAATTGTACTTAGTTTAACCCGAAGTTCGTTATTGGATGTGCTTTCGCAAGATTATATACGGACAGCAAAGGCAAAGGGTTTAAGTGAGTATCGAGTAGTAATATTACATGGCCTTAGGAATGCACTAAATCCTGTAATAACAGCTATAACTGGTTGGTTTGCTTCTTTAATGGCAGGTGCTGTTTTTGTTGAATATGTTTTCGACTGGAAAGGTATTGGAGTTGTAATTGTGGATGCTTTAGAAAAATATGATCTACCGGTAATAATGGGCTCAGTACTATTTATTTCGGTGGTATTAGTATTGGTAAATATTGTTGTGGATATCTTTTATGCAGCACTTGATCCAAGGATAAGGCTTTCGTAACTATATTTATTGATTAAATAAAGTAACTACTTTAGATTTAGTACTTTCGTAATAAATCTATTCTTTAAGAAAAGAAAAAGTAAGATATGGATAAAAAAACTGATATTCTTCACTTTGGAATCATGACGCATGGCATGGTACTTAGCAAGTGGCAATATGAGTGTATTCAACTTCTAAATAATTCAGGGATTGCTAGAATAGTTTTAGTAATAAACGATGCAAGTATAGTTAGCTCAAAAAAATCCATTATTACCAAATTCAAAAGCTATTTCAATAAACATGCTTTATACAAACTAAGTAGCAGGTTTTTGTTTAAAATTCCTGCATATGAGCATATTGTTGTTGATGATAAACTTTATGGTATTGATGTAATTAATTGTACCACAATCAAAAAAGGTAAATTTTCTGAATATTTTAATCAAAATGATATTGAGCAAATCAAAAGCCACAAACTTGATTTTATACTTAGATTTGGATTTAATATCATCAGGGGCGACATCCTTGAAGTTGCAAAATATGGTGTGTGGTCATATCATCATGGAAATGAATTAAAATTTAGAGGAGGACCGGCAGGGTTTTGGGAAATTATCAGAGGTGCTAGTACCAATGGTGTTATCTTGCAGAAACTAAATAATTTAATAGATGCAGGAATAATTATTAATCGTCGATCGTATCAAACTGTAAGTCATTCATATTCTGAACATTTGAATAAGTTATTGATGCAGAGTATCGATATGCCTTTGCAGTCTTGTAAGCAAATTGTAAGTGGCGATATATCAAAGTTTGACAGGGAGCATAGTGCATCAAAAGCTCCAATGAACCGATTACCTGGTAATTGGAAAATGCTCAAATTCCACACTACTTTAATTCGCAATCGCATTAACTTCCATATTGATAGAATATTTAAACAAGAACATTGGGATATTGGTATTATTAACTCAAACTTAGATCACCTACCTTTTAATTTTAAATATGATAATGTTAGTTGGTTAAAATTACGTAAAGGTTCGCGTTATGCTGCTGACAGTTTTTGTTTTGAATCCAATAATTCAAATTATATAGTATTTGAAGATTATGATTACAAGACAAAAAAAGGAATAATTAGTTTGGCAAAATTAGATGATAACAATAAGCCAATAGTTGTTAGATCAATTCTTGAAAAACCTTTTCATTTGGCTTATCCTTTTGTTTTTCATAATGATAAGGATATATATATGATTCCTGAGACTGCTGAAAACAGTACAATTGAGTTATACAAGTGGAATAATAAAAATGAAACATTTGATTTTCAACAAGTATTGTTAGATGTTGCCGGGGTCGACACAAGTATTGTTAATTACGAGGGGCGTTGGTGGATATTTTGTGGATTGAAAAA
>JASFZK010000265.1:0-12264 GCA_045267845.1 Bacteroidota bacterium
TTTAAATTCTTTTAAGAAACCCATCAGGAGATCCCGTAAGAACAAGCTTATGTTCAAGCGTTTTATCCACTTCAAAGTTCAGTTGCCTACCATCCTCTCCAAGAAGCATTTCAGACTCTAATAAGCTGAGATATTCTCTCACTGCAGTTTTAGGGTTATTATCTTTATTCCATGGGCGTTTTTCTAACATACTTTCTGGTGCATCATCGATTATGGTGTCCGCAACTATACAATAACTACCTGGGCTAACAAGAGGGGCATAAGCTTCCAATTCTGCAAGTACATGCTCATGTGTATGGTTACTGTCTAAAAACACCATAATTCTCTTATGTTTTTCTGCAAATAATTTTACGTTATTAATAATATTATTATTGATGCTTGAACCTTCAAGCATTGTTATTTTATTTGTTAACGGGTGGCTATTTATAAGCTTGCGTGTATGCTGGCGAATATCTATATCAATACCTAATACTTGCCCGTTATTAATTGCTCCACTTACTTCTAAAATGGCCAACATAGATGCACTAAAAACTAAACTGCCTCCCCATGCAATTCCTGTTTCAATAATCAAATCGGGTTTCACCTCCCAGATAATTTCTTGAAATGCCTGTAAGTCTTGAGGGATCTGGATAATAGGGATGCCAAGCCAAAAAAAATTATAAACATAGTCGGCTTTGCCAACGCCAATTTGGTTAAAAAAATCTCTTGATGTATTTTGCAATGATCCATTGCTATTGTATGTACTAACACGATCTAACATGTCTTTTTTATATTTTTCCAATTGAGTCTCAGGCATATGGTTTTCCTATCAAAAACAAATAATACTCTATAAAGTTGAGATTACTCTATAAGCAGCAGTACACAAAAAATTAATTTCTAAAAAATATAATTATTGCTAAAATAATCATATTTTCTGGAGATTTAATCAATATAACAATATAAAACAAAATCTCCAAATATTGGAGCATGTTGTCTTAAACTAAATTTATATTCTGGAACTAATGAATGTACGTATTCAGCAATTTCATATAAGTCACTTGGATAATGGTAGGCACATAACGCCATTTTAGGTTTAAATTTACAAATGGTATTTTTTGCCCCGTATAGAAAATCCATTTCCATACCCTCAATATCTACTTTAATAAACGTAACAGGTTTTCCTTTTAGGTACGAATCTAAAGAATATACGGAACAGCTTTGTTTGTTCTCTTGATTTTTAACCTGCTCATCCGAACCTAAGGCATGCCGTAACGGGTGATCATTGACATACATACAGTTCATTTCCCCTGACTCAGATGCAAGCCCTGCTTGTTCCAAAGAAACATTACTCAGTTCAAACGCCCATTCTTCTGCAAGTCTATCCATTCTTTTTTGTAAAGCAGTAAACTGCTTTACACCAGGTTCAAATGCATAGATATGTTTAAACGTACCTAAATTTTCCCAGATAAAACGCTCTACCGTATCACCAACAAAGGCCCCTGCATCCACAAATATGTCATCAAACGTGCCGCTAAACTCCGGGAGATGAAAGTACATGTCTTTTTCCATTACAGCGCGGCAACTTTTGAGTGAACTGGTTAACATGGCTATTAAAATAGCATTAAATGTCTCAATTGACTTGTTATCTGATAAAAAATCATCCCTGATAGAACAGAGTCTTTGATAATTTCTAATGACGTAATAGCCATCAAAAGAAAGTAAGTTAGAACATTTATTCTGCATTAGTAGTTCAACATTTTTAACATCATGCCTTGCTGCAATAAATATCGAAGATAGTGAGTTAACAATAGAGTCAGAAGGTAAAACAATGGGAACGTTTTGAATACTCTTACCTGTTTTGTTGGCATCATTATCAATAAAAATACTTACCTTGGCACCAATTGACTTTAAATATGTACAAGCCCATGTGCCAACAAAGCCAGCCCCATATATTCCAACTCCTTTATTAAAATAACCTTCCATTGTTGATGCTAAGGGAAGCATTTGCTTTACAATTTTATCAACACTTTCTGATGTATAATTATCAATTCTATCATTCATTATTTTAACCTTATAATATCTTTTTTTTGCCAACCTAAATTAATTGCTTGTTGTTCAATTTTACTACTGTGTAAATACGGTGCAATAATAAGCGTTCCAGATGTAGGAATAGATATAGGATCCTCAATAGGAAGACCTTTATAATTCATATTCTGTTTCTGTTTACTGGAATCACACAGGGTATAATTTTGTATATTCAATGTCGGTAACAAACTAAATAACTCAGATGAACAGCCCCAAAAAATTAACTTAGTCTTTTTATTATAAATATTCTGAATTAAATCCGTTTGTGCTTTTAGCGCGTTTTGAGACTGGACAATAAATTCTTGGATACAAGATGTATAATGGATTTGGGTTTGTTTTTGCACTTGTTTTTTTACTTTCTTAGCTAAAATAATTAACGAAGGATAAGAAAACTCTGGTGTTGGTAATATTTGTTGGCTGATATTAATAATCTCAAAATTATAACGTATTAGAGCGTTTACTAATGAAGAGCTAGTAAAGTGATAGATATGCTCTCTAATACCAAACCAGAAGGCTGTTCCAACAGGGTATTCTTTATATCTTTGTGCATCAGGAACTTCAATCAATATGTGCCCGTCTTCATGTAAAACTCGTACGGCTTCATCTAAAACACAATCTATACTATGAATGTGTTCAAATACATGAAAGTAAGTAAGCAATGACTGAGAATTTCTAGCAAAAGGCAAATCAACCGCTTTGCCTTCTAAAAAAGATAATTGAAGTTTATTTTCAGTTGAGGAGGGAATACTTTTAATATCAATATCCACGCCTAAACAAACCTCATCCCACTGGTTATCTACAAGCCAGGTTAAAAAACCGCCACGTCCACAACCGATATCAGTAACTGGCACATTAGACAAACCAGAACGAATAATAAACTCTTTATAAAAGGAGTACTTTTTTATGTTTTCAGGAGATGTAATATCAAAATGATCTTTTTCAAAATAAGAACATTCTTGACTGTAAAAAATTGCCAACGTCTTATCAGAAATATTCTTTATATAAACCAGACCACAATGCTGACAGTGATAATACTTGGCAATATAATTAAATACAGACTTATTTAATCCACTATAGGCCCAGTCCAATAAATAATCAGATGGCTTATTACAAGTTGGGCAGATAGATCTATTCACTAAAGTACCTCTTTTTCATATTGATCAAAATTTTTAAGTAGTCTTTCTCGGTATTGGTCAATATTATCAACTTGTGCATATTTTAAATGTCCACAATCTTTACAAACAGAATTTTTATTTCTCAGTCCTTCAAGGTGTGATCTTCTTAAATCATTAATTTTTGAAGAGTTCCAAATTTCCTTTAGTGTTTGTTTTCTAATATCGCCAACAACAAGCTTTTGATCCCAGTCAGGGCAACAAGCACTAACAGTCCCATCAGCATTAATGGCTAGAGAGTAAAAGATATAGGTACATATATCTTTTTGTTGTACTTTTTCATTGTACTGGCCTTTGTGTAAATCAATTTTGATATCAGTATTTTTTTCAATATCAAAAGAAGGCCAAATGGGTACTATATCCTCTATAAAAATACGGTCACAATAATCTCCAAATAAATTAAAAAACTCATCTTTCTCATTATCAGTTAAGTAGCTACCTGGTATTTTGATAGTTACTTCACAGTTTCCTTTGTTTTTATATAACCACCTAATATTTTCAAATAAAATATTACAATCAATATTAACTTTTGCATATTTCAGGTACTGCTGTGAATTAATTCCTTCTAGTGAAATATTTAACCTATCCAGACCAGCATCAACTATTTCTGTTAAATTTTGATGGGTAAATAAGGCTCCGTTAGTTGCAAGATCAATTGATTCTATGAACCCACTATCTTTGGCAAAGGCAATCATTTCAGGAAGTTCTTTATTCACAAATGGTTCACCAATTTTATTCATACGAAGAACTTTAAGTGGCTGAGTAAATTCACCAAGGTCTTTAATTACTTTCTTAAAGATCTCAAAATCCATAATACCCCTCTTATAATTTGAATTTCTCACTAAATCTTTATGCCCTGTTGGGCAAAATTCACACTTAAAGTTACATGCACTTGAGGGATCAATATAAAGAAGAAATGGTGTTTCCAGAGGAATAACATCTTGCAGAGGAATATGCTTTTCTAAATTTAATTTTGACTTTAGTTGGGCTTTCATTTCATTTTGACCTGATTTTTTATATTTTTTCTTTCTTTTGGAATGCAATATATTACCGCACCAGTGCCACACCAACTATGCAGGCGCATATAAAACTGGTAATTATTTAAATTATCCATTAACCACCGTGGCAATTTCCATAGCCCTTCATCATTATGGTAGGAGGTAAGTACAATTATTGGCCTGTATGTTAAAATCGTTTTTATAGCACCTTTTAAAGCAGCTAATTCTCCACCTTCCAGATGCAACTTAATAAAAGTTGGAGCAATATTTATGCCATCAATGCTAGTCACATCCACTCTATTTTTACCAAGAGTAGATAATTGAGAGGCATAGCCCAGACCATCAAAAAAGTACTGGCGTTCAGGTTTATCTCCAATAACTTCTGAAAATACTCGAATTTTATTTCGAGTTTTTTGCTCCATATTATCCAAGCAATAGTTTAATTCTTTTAGATTTTTAATATCGGGCTCAATCATCCAAATTTTATCAAATTGACCATCGGTAAGATTTAAAAAGTTTTCTGTTACTTTTCCATGGTGAGCCCCTACATCAGCAAAAGATTCCCTATCCGTTAATTTTTCTAAAACCTCTGGGATAAAAAATCTATTTTCAGTTTCAACGGGTGCTTGCTCAAACACCCATTCTTGCCTAAGTTGTCTCCAGGCAATAAATTGCAGGTGGTGTGCACGTGAAATATCATCGCTCCATAAATTAAGTACATTACTAATCTGATTGCTATCATCTGAAGCAAATATATTAGCAAACCAGCCATTACTTAGCGGATGATAATCACGGTAGACTTCTGCAAGATCATAAAAAGGAATGATAGACTTCCAACCTTGTTTTAAAAGGTTCTTAGCTAATGGTGTATAAGGAATTTTAACTATACAAATTGCAAGTAACTGCTGCTGTTTTTGTTCATAAGAGACTTCATTGGGGTATAAAATTTTGGTTCCCTTCCAAATCGCTTGAGCTCTCCATCTATCTGCAGATAAATCAATAACGTACTCCACTTGAATAGCAATTTTATCAAAGTATTTTTTTGCCATTTGTCCAAGCTCACCTGCACCATACAATACCAGGGGTTGATCAATTTTTTTAGGCAGGTGAGCCTGTTTTTCTACTAAAATATCTTTTAGTAGCTCAATTGAGGATAATTTATCAGGTAAATCAATAAAATTCATATTTCTAAGGTGAATTGCTTAAATAGATTATTGAGCCGAATATCTGTTGGAAAATAATTTAAAAAATGTTTTAAACTTCCTTTTGATTCTTCCAAGTCTATATTTTTTATGTAGTACTTATTTTTACAAGACGTATCATATTTATTTTCTTGACAAGCTAAATACCACTCATACGGAGTTTTCCCCAAAGAGTGCCTAAAATCAATAGTTAACTTAGGTTTAGATATTGCCTGTTGATAAAAATAACTCATACGTTGAGACATGATTTCAGGCGAATATTTTTCTGCTATTTGTGTTACTGCATTTTGTGATATTCTTTTTCTATCATCCGAATTTTTTACCAGGTAGTCAATCACTGCTGCAAATTCTGCTGGATTACTTATTATAAAACCCGTTTCACCATGTTTAACAATCTCCATCTCTGCTGGATTATTAAGTACAATTGGAATTACACCTAATGACATGGCTTCCAATAATACATTTTCTGCAGTTCCATAATGATTTGGATTAAGTAAATAAATAAATACATCTAGCGAAGATAATACTTTATCGGGCTCAGTAGTATAACCTTTAAAGTCTATTAAATCTGGCATCCCAATATCATTACACTGGGAGACAAGTTTATCTTTATAAAAATCATCTCCCCAAATCTTTAACTGAAAATTATTTAATGGAACTTTTGCAAGATAATCAATTATATCCGGATGGAGTTTACTTAAATTCAAACTCCCCATATATCCAAAATTTAAATCTGAATTTTTTACCCTTTTTATTCCCTTCCTTTGCAAAAAACCAACACCACTTGAAACGACTGCCAGCTTTAACAGGGATTTGTTATCCATACTGGCAATGTTTTTAGCTTTAAACGAAGTGCCTGATGTAAACAAAAAATACAGGGCAGATTTTACAAGCTTGATAGGTATTATAGGTGTATGTAGCCCCGAAATATGGCACCACACAATAAGTCGTATTTCAGGTAAAGCTCGTTCACAAAAAAATTTGAAAATTGCCGGATGATTCCACCACTCGAGTTGAATTATATCTGCATCCAAAATAAGTTTGTCATCACTATGGGATGCAGAGCTGATATGAATATCAGCTCCTAATGCAATAATTTTATTTACAAATTGTTTTTTAGCAGGATTTTCTAATAGAAGTATACTATGTACATAGTTGGAGCCACGCGCACCTTCTATCAGTGAAGTTAAGGCTTTTCCTACACCTCCTCCCAGATGAGGCATAATATGTAAAATTTTTAATTTATCTATCACAATACTTGATAAGGCTTATATTGATGCTTTAAATTTATCTAATAAGTCTATACGGTATGCATCAATATTATCAGGAAGACAATGGGTTAATTGCCCACAATGTGAACAGATAGGATTTTCCATTCTCTTTCCTTCAAGATGTTGAATTCTCAGTTTATTAAATGCATCGGAATTCCAGATTTCTGTTATTGTTTGTGTTTTGGTATCACCAACAATTAACTTTCTTTCCCAATCTAGAAAACAGGAACTCACTTCACCTCCAGCATTTACTGACATGGCATAAAAAATATAGGGACAGGTATCTGTTGGTGTAATTTTTTGCTGGTAAATACCTTCGGTTATTTTAAAACCGGTGCGTTTCTCAATATCAAATACTGGCCAACACGGTGCAAAATTTTCAATAAAGATACGATCACAATAGTCACCAAAGGTATCGTAAAATTCTTGTTGTTGTGGCTCTGTTATCAACTCACGAGGAATTTTTATTGCAATTTCACAATGGCCTTTATTTTCATATAGCCATTTAATATTTTTAACAAACTCATCAAATTTAAAATCAAATTTAGTAAATTTTTGATATTGCTCTAAATTCATACCATCTACAGAAATATTAATTTTATCCAGACCTGCATCAATAATTGGTTCCATTCGCTCTGGTGTAATTAAGGTACCATTAGTAGTAGTATCAATGTAGGGAACGTTACCACTATCCCTTGCATAGGCAATCATCTTGGCCAGGTTTTTATTTAATAAAGGCTCTCCATCTTTATATAACCTTAATACCTTTATTTTTTCTGGGAATCCATCCAGTTCATCAATAATTTTTCTATATCTGTCAAAATTAAGTACGCCTTGAAAGCGTCCGGTATTTTTAATCAATTCTCTATCTCCTGTTGGGCAAAAAGTACATTGGAAATTGCACTTGCTTGCCGGATCAACAAATAACACAAATGGTGTTGATAGAGGTATTACATTTTGTAAAAGAGTACGATCTTCTAAATTAATTCGTGGTTTTATTTCAGCTTTCATTGCTTTACTCTATTTTAATATCTGGAACACCCCAAAATGCCAGTGGTTCATAATCTGGATAGGGGTAATAACCAAGTTCCAATTCAATATTCCAGTTATTTTCTTTAAGCCATTTCTCAACAAGTTTGCGTATTGAAACTGGCTGTCCTGAGCACACATTCACAACGCCCAGATTTTGTTGTTGTTGTGCTAAATACACTAATTGATGTGCAACTTTATCAATAGGCAAATAATCTCGTAACTGTTCACCTCCAGACATTTTGAACTTAGTTTCACCACGCTGAACTGCTTTTTTTAACTGGGAAAGTAAGGATGAGTCGGCTTGATTATCACCATATAGATAAAACAACCTAGCCCAGGTAAGGTTAAATTTATGCTGGGATTGCAGAAATGCCAACTGCTGTCTCAACATATCCTTTGCAAATCCATAAGCTGTTATGGGTTGGGTTATAGATCCTGAGGATAAAGCTCCCATTTGCATTCCGTACTCTAAACATGTTCCTGTAACCAGTAAGTTTTTTAATCCTTGCTCAACCAGTGATTTCAAAAAATTATACTGCATGGGTAATTCAGATTCAAAATGCTCATGTGAATGATAATTTGATAAGCCTTGCCATGGTAGATGGATTAATACATCGGGTTTTCCCATTACTTCATAAGCATTTTCTGGAGGCTGACTAATATCCATAAACACCCATTTTTGAGCGTATTTTTTATCAACAAGCTGAGTACCAGGCCTTACAATGGCGGTAATATTTAACGCGTTATAAACACTGAGCTCAGTCAAGAGGTGGCAACCAATAAATCCCCCCGCTCCAGTAACGGCTACATTCAAAATAGTTACCTCTCTGCACCTGAATAAAATTGCCATAAAAACAATGCAATAAAACATGTCATAACGATATTTCTCTTAATTATATACATCACCTAATTATTTGCTAAGTATATATCGAAGTTCAGGAACTGCCACTACAAACTGAGTCCCTTGCTTATATAAATATTTATTTTGTTCACATACCTCATTACTAATATTCCATGGAAGGATCACCACCCAGTCAGGATTATCTTCTCGTAACATTTCTGGTGAATAAATTGGAATATGGCTCCCAGGAAGATATTTGCCTTGTTTCGATGGAGCTGCATCATAAACTTTTGATATTAAGTCAGTTTTAACACCTGCATAATTTAACATCGTATTCCCTTTTGCAGCAGCACCATAGGCAACAACTGATTTTCCTAATTTTTTTTGCTCTAAAAGGAAGATCAAAAAATCATTTTTAATCTTATTTGCTTTTTGTTGAAACTCCAGATAATAATTAATATTTTTTAAACCATTAAGCTCTTCTAATTCAATTAAATCAGTGACCGCCTGGCTTTGTTGTCTAGGATCCTGATTATGACATGCATAAACTCTTAAACTTCCACCATGGGTGGTTAACTCTTCTACATCAAAAACTTTCAAACCAGCTTGTTCAAAAATATCACTCACAGTTGCTAAAGACAAATAGGAAAAGTGTTCATGATAAACAGTATCAAACTGATTATGTTCAATAAGTTGCATTAAATGTGGAAATTCAAGTGTAATTGTCCCAGTATTTTTAAGCAGCAGTTTTAATCCCAAAGTAAAGTTATTAATATCTGGAACGTGTGCATAAACATTATTACCAATAATAAGATCAGCCTGCATCCCTTTTTTTAATAATTGTTTTGCTACTTTTTCCCCAAAAAACTCTCTTAATACGGTAATACCAAGCTTTTCTGCATTATCAGCCGTATCATTCGTTGGCTCTATCCCTAAACATGGGATATGCATTTTTATAAAGTTTTTTAACAAATAACCATCATTTGAAGCAACTTCAATAACAAGGCTATTTTTATCTAAATTCAACTTCTTCTGAATCATATAAGCATAGTCTTTAGCATGCATTAACCACCCTTTAGATACTGAAGAGAAATATGCATAATCCGATCTAAAAAGTTCATCTGCACAGGTATAATCTTCCGTTTGTACCAAAAAACATTGGTGGCAGACATAAAGTTTTAAAGGAAAATATAACTCAGGTTTTGAAAGGTCTTGTTTTGAAAGGTAAGCATTTGACGGAGGAGCAAAACCTAAGTCAAGAAATTTATATTTAAGTATTTGAAAACAATGCCGGCATTTCATAATACAATGCCGGCATAATGTTCGCCAATTAATAAATGCTTTCTATCTTTTTCTGATATATCCGTACACTCCACAGGCCACTTAATATTAAGTACGGGATCATTAAATCGTATGCCGCCTTCATTTTTTGGCTCATAAAAAGAAGTATGTAAATAAAGAAGCTCAGTATCTTTTTTTATAGTTTGAAAGCCATGTGCACAACCTTCAGGAATAATTAGCATATTGTTTGTTTCAGGAGTTAATAGCAAAGCATACCACTGTAAAAATGTTTTAGAACTTTTACGTAAGTCAACCGCAACATCAAAGGCTGCTCCTTTTAGACAGCGAATTAACTTCATTTCTGCAGATGGCGGAAATTGAAAGTGCATTCCTCTAATACTACCTAATTGTTGTGTATGTGAATAATTAATTTGAACAATATTACGCTTTCCTAAAATAGAAGAAAGTTCATGCTTACAAAAAAACCTTGAAAAACACCCCCTATGATCAGTAAAACGCTCACCTTCTACGACCAATACACCATCAATAGGTGTTTTAACAATTTTCACCCCATATTCCTACTACTATAGTCATGTATCTGTTCAAGGCAGAGCTTCCTGAGTGCTTCTCCCTTAACCTTAACCCCAACCTCAACCTTATGCCAATGCACTATTTTTTGTAAGGCTGTTTTAAGATCCCATTTTGGCCACCAATCTAATTGGTTATGGGCTTTAGAACAATCAAGCTTTAGATAATTTGCTTCATGAAAAACATCATCTTTTATAATTTTCCAGCCAGCTTCATTACTCCACATATTGGCCATTTGTTTAACAATCCATTGTACCGGTTTTGCATCCTGCTCTAGAGGACCAAAGTTCCACGCTTGTGCGTAGTCAATACCATTGTTATAGAGTCTTTCAGCAAGTTTCATATAGCCTGCAAGAGGTTCCAGTACATGTTGCCATGGTCGGATAGCATCTGGATTGCGAATATTAACCATATTATTAGCCTGAAATGCTCGAATAATATCTGGAATAAGGCGGTCATCTGCCCAATCTCCGCCACCTATAACATTTCCAGCCCTCACTGAAGCAATAGCTGTTCTATGTTCATTAAATGTTTTATTAGAAAAATATGAATTTCGATAGGATGATATCAACAATTCTGCACACCCTTTACTGCTACTATAGGGATCATAACCACCTAATGCCTCATTTTCCCGGTAAGCCCAGGGCCATTCTTTGTTTTCATAACATTTATCTGTAGTTACCATAATAACAGCGCGTACACTCTTTATGTCTCTAATTGCTTCCAGGATATTAAGCGTTCCCATGACATTTGTTTCATAGGTCTCAACAGGTTCTTGGTATGAATACCGTACTAAAGATTGGGCTGCCAGATGAAAAACAATTTCCGGCTGATACTTATTAAAGACTTTTTTAAGCTGCTTTAAATTACGAATATCACCCTTAATTGAGTGTATTCCAGAAGCTATATCTGCTTTTTCAAATAAACTGGGCTTGGTAGGAGGACTTAATGCATAACCAATAACCTTAGCCCCCAGATTCTGTAGCCAAAGAGATAACCAAGCTCCCTTAAATCCTGTATGCCCACTGATAAATACAATTTTATTTTTCCAAAAATCAGGGGTCATTACCAAACTTTCCAGGGGGCTTTACCACTATCCCATAACTTTTCAAGTTGGCACTTATCTCTTAAAGTGTCCATTGCTTGCCAAAAACCACTATGTTTATATGCCGATAACTGTTTATTTTCGGCCAATTCACTTAATGGCTGATTTTCCCATACCGTTTGATCGTTTTCTAACAACTCAAAGATTTGTGGAGATAATACAAAAAACCCTCCATTAATCCAACCACCTTCGCCTCTTGGTTTCTCTTCAAAATGCGTTACTTTATACTTATCAACATTAATGGAGCCAAAACGTGCGGGAGGTTGTATTATGGTTACTGTAGCCGAAGTTTTATTTTTTTTATGAAAACCAATAAGTTTATTAATATCCACATTAGAAACACCATCGCCATAAGTAAAACAGAAGTCTTCATCACCTACGTATTTTTGAACACGTTTTAAGCGCCCCCCAGTCATTGTGGATTGACCGGTATCGACTAAGGTAACTTTCCATGGCTCTACATTATTTTGGTGTATTTCCAGACTATTATCTTGCAAATTAATTGTTACATCGGACATATGTAAGAAATAATTAGCAAAATATTCCTTAATTATATATCCCTTATAACCGAGACAAATTATAAAATCATTTAAGCCATAATGTGAATAGATTTTCATAATATGCCAGAGCACGGGTTTTCCACCAATTTCTACCATTGGTTTTGGACGTAAGTGTGTCTCTTCACTTATTCTGGTTCCATAACCACCAGC
>JASFZK010000266.1:0-14545 GCA_045267845.1 Bacteroidota bacterium
TTGTGGGGCGATAAAGTTTCAATGCTTGAAAAAGTTACCGAAGGCGATATGCTTACAGTGTCAATAAATATTGAATCACGCGAATTTAACTCAAAGTGGTATACTGATGTAAAAGCCTGGCGCATCGAAAAAGGAGCCGACGAAGGAAGTTCACCTTCAGCACAACCATCACAACAAGGGTCTGCAATGCCAACTGAGCCACCTGCTGATCTTGGTTTACCCGATGATGATTTACCGTTCTAATACTTAGTGTTATACTTTAAGTTAAAAGACAGAAGTTTGATTTGAGTATACCACAAACTCTTAACTTCTGTTTTCCATCTTCTGAATTCTGTTTTCCAACCAAAAAACTATGTCTAAAAAGATAATGTTCGCTCATCTTGCTGTGTTGGGTGCTAACATTATTTATGCAATAAATTATGTGGTTGCAAAAGGCATAATGCCCGATTACCTCGAACCCCGAGCAATAATCTTTTTACGTGTTGCAGGGGCAGCCATTATTTTTTGGATTGTAAGTGCGTTTTTTCCAAAAGAGAAGGTGGAGCGCAAGGATTTATTCAAACTTGCATACATTTCTTTTTTTGGTATTGCACTAAATCAGGTAATGTTTTTTGAAGGATTAAACCTAACAACTCCCATAAACGCATCCATAATAATGGTGGGTGTACCAATAGTTGTTTTATTTTTCTCACATCTTATAATCGGAGATAAGTTAACGCTTAATAAAATTATAGGTATTGCACTCGGTACATCTGGTGCAGCATATTTAATTCTACAAAGCGGGAGCCTGTCATTATCATCAAATACTTTTGTTGGTAATATTTTTATTGTTGTAAATGTTACATCATACGGTTTATTCTTAGTTCTAGTAAAGCCTCTTATGGCAAAATATAGCCCGTTAACTATTATGAAATGGGTGTTCTTATTTGGGTTGTTTTATGTTACACCAGTTTCCATAAATCTTGTGGCGAGTGCCAATTACGGAGCTATCCCTGCTAATATATGGACATCAATTGGTTTTGTAATATTATTCACAACCGTTTTTGCCTACTTATTAAATAACTATTCGCTTAAAGCATTAAGTCCCACTACTAACAGTGCCTATATTTATCTTCAACCCGTATTAACTTCTGTTATTGCTTTATCATTTGGAAAAGATACTCTAACTTATGTTGAAGTTATAGCAGCATTACTTATTTTTACAGGAGTTTATTTTGTGAGTTTTAAAAAGGCACGATAGTTTATAAATATCCAAACTTTAAAACTTTCAACTTTAGAAACTTTCAACTCAAAAATGTAATCATGATTCCAAATATTAAAAATATAAAGTACGCCAATTCCGACAACTTCTTTTTACTTGCAGGCCCATGTGTTATCGAAGATGAAAAAATGGCTTATTCAATTGCTGAGCATGTAGTTAAGTTGAGTGAGAAGTATAATATTCCCGTAATATTTAAAGCGTCTTTTAAAAAGGCAAACCGCACACGACTTGATTCATTTACAGGTATTGGAGACGAAAAGGCATTGAAAATACTTGCTGATATTTCACGGAAGTTCGACATTCCGGTAGTTACTGATATTCATACTGCCGATGATGCAAAACGAGCTTCACAATATGTTGATGTGCTGCAGATTCCTGCATTTTTATGTCGACAAACAGATTTGCTTGTAGCAGCTGCCGAAACAGGACGATATGTGAATATCAAAAAAGGACAATTTTTGTCGGCTAGTTCAATGCAGTATGCTGTTGATAAAGTTGTTACGGCGGGAAATAATAATGTTATGTTAACCGAACGTGGTAATATGTTTGGCTACAGCGATTTGGTTGTTGATTATCGTAATATTGTTGAAATGCAAAAGTTTAATGTGCCGGTTATTCTTGACATTACTCATTCATTACAGCAACCAAACCAGGGTGCCGGAGTTACAGGAGGTCAGCCCGAGTTAATTGAAACGATAGCAAAAGCAGGAATAGCAGTTGGTGTTGATGGTATTTTTCTTGAAACGCATCCTGACCCTTCAATAGCAAAATCTGATGGTGCAAATATGCTTAAAATGGAATTGTTGGAAGAACTTCTTGTAAAATTAATATCCTTAAGAAAGGCTATTTGAGTTAATAAATTACTCTCGAATTATACTAGTAAGATTACCTGTGGTTTCATCAAACTGCAATTTTGTCCCAACTAATGGTACTGTTGATATTGACCCCAGCTGGTTAACAACAAAATTGCCATTGTAGTATATTTCATTTTCATAACTAATTGTAATATTTGCTGAAGATGGAATTCGGTAATAAATGCCGTTTGGTTTTGAAGAAGGTACTTCAGGTAACATATTTGATGTGTTATCAGGTACAATTTTAATAACCACCGAACTACCATCAGAAAACTTAATTAGCTCATCTCCTTTTCTAACTTTAGTTGGAGAAAAATAAATGGTTTGGTTATCCATGGAAACTACCTTCTTACCAAGAAATAATTCAAGATGCTGATCCTCCAGTTTCTGTAATTGATTATTCATGTAAATAATACTTGAACCATAATTAACTTCTTGGTAACCAGAAATAAGATGATATCTACTTTCTCTTATTTTTTCTATTTCCAAGGCTGCATCTTTTGCTTTATCATCAATGCTTTTGTCAATCCACGATGATTTGAATAAAAATCTGTTTATGGTTACAGTATCAATATTTATTGTGCGAATAATTGTGTCAATTTTTTCCTGACGGTTGTATTGCGACATATATGGAAATTGTGTATCGCCACTCTCAAAAATAAAAGTTTGATCAGTTATTAATTCAGTATTTTGTTTAGAATTAATAGGATCAGTATTGTATGCTATCAAACCTCCAATATCTGACAGACTAAACGAAGTTGCCTTTTCATCCTTACTTCTCTCGGCCGGATATTGAACATAATAAAGCTGGTTAGGGTCTGATACATAAAAAGTTGAAACACTTATATTTATTATTGAGTATTCAGTTTTATTGATAGAAACATAGTTGGTTACTCCAAGGTATTCAGTTGTGTAATCTGCCAATGGGCCAACAAGTTCCTGGGTTTTCTCATAAACAATATCAACTTTAAAAACTGTTTTTGGTAGTGAGTAAATAAATCCCTCATTCAAAGTACTTACATTTCTATTTTCAATTTTTGATACAGTTATTTGGCTAAAGCTGGTAAACGATAATACTACAAGTAATACCGTAAGTATGCCTGAGTGAAGAATTTGTTTTTTCATTTTTTCATTTTTTCATTACCACTGATTGTTATAGTTTATCTGTCTAATAATTATAACAATCAATAAAGTAGCCATTAAAGAAACTAGCTATCTAGCAAAAGTAACTATTTTATAAATAATAACTCCCTATACTTTGGCAAAGGCCATAATTCATCATCCACAAGCATTTCAAGTTTATCAACATGATAACGTATTTCATCAAAATATTTTCGTACCTCATTTTTATAAGCAAGCGCCATTTCATATGGACCGTCTATTTTATTGGCAACACGTCGTGCATTTACCATCTGTTCAACATCCTCCTTAATTGCCGATATATGATTTGAGATATCCTTAATTGTATTCAGCTGATTTTTAGAAAGCTTGACAAACGACTTGCTATCAAGGACTTCTTTTAACCCTTTGGCATTTTCGATAAGTCGGTTTTGATAGTGGATTGCTGTTGGTAGCACATGATTAGTGGCTAGGTCGCCAATAATTCGAGATTCAATTTGCAGTTTTTTAGTATATTTTTCTAATTTGATTGCATACCTGGCTTCAAGTTCTGTACGTGACATAACATGATTTCGTTCAAAAATATCAATGCTTTTATCACTAATAAATGCTGCGAGAGCTTCCGGTGTAGAAGAATGGTTTGATAAACCTCTACGTTTTGCCTCTTCTTTCCACTCATCTGAATACGAATTCCCTTCAAAACGAATACTTTTTGAATCGATAATATATTGTTTTACAATTTCAAATATTGCTTCTTTCTTTTTTGTACCCCCGGCAATTAGAGTATCTACTTCTGATTTAAACTTTGAAAGCTGATCAGCAACTATTGTATTAAGAACAAACATTGGTTTTGCAGTATTTGCAGTTGAACCAACGGCTCTGAATTCAAATTTATTACCCGTAAATGCAAAAGGTGAAGTTCGGTTTCTATCTGTATTGTCAAATAGAATTTCGGGTATTTTAGGGATATCAGTTGTAATATCTTTATCCGGTTTTTGATTCATTTTACCGCGTGACGGCATGTTCTCGATTTCGTTTAAAGTAGCAGTGATTTGTTCACCAACAAAAACAGAAATAATTGCTGGTGGAGCTTCATGACCTCCTAAACGTAAATCATTTCCTGCTGATGCAATACTTGCTCTAACCAGTTCTTCATTATCGTTAACTGCTTTTAATATATTTGCTAATACAGCTATAAATCTAAAATTATCTTTCTGATTTTTACCAGGCGAAAGTAAGTTGATTCCTGTATTTGTTGACAACGACCAGTTATTATGTTTGCCCGATCCGTTTATTCCGGCATATGGTTTTTCGTGAAGAAGAACATTAAAATGGTGTCTGCGTGCTACCACATCTAACAAGTGCATAAGCAATTGATTATGATCAACCGCAATATTGGCTTCTTCATAAACAGGTGCACATTCAAACTGATTTGGTGCAACTTCATTATGTCTTGTTTTTAGAGGAATTCCAAGTTTGTGAGCTTCAATTTCAAGGTCTTGCATAAAAGCCAACACCCTGTTATGAATTGTGCCAAAATAATGATCTGATAACTGTTGATCTTTTGCAGATGAATGACCAAATACTGTTTTGCCGGTTAGTACAAGGTCAGGACGAGCAGCAAATAGTGCTGAGTCTACTAAAAAATATTCCTGCTCCCAACCAAGATTAGGATATACCTTATCAATTTTCTTATCAAAATATTTACATACACCAACAGCTGCTTTATCCAGAGCCCTCATCGATTTTAATAGGGGTGTTTTGTAGTCAAGGGAATCACCGGTATATGATACAAATATTGTTGGAATACAAAGTGTATTTTGGAGAATAAATGCTGGTGAAGTTGGATCCCATGCAGTATATCCTCGCGCCTCAAAAGTGCTTCTTATACCTCCATTGGGGAAACTTGATGCATCTGGCTCTTGCTGTATTAATGAGGTCCCTTGAAATTCTTCAAGTGCTTTACCTTTTTCAATTGGGCTGATAAAAGCATCATGTTTTTCGGCACTTGATCCTGTTAGTGGATGAAACCAGTGAGTGTAATGTGTAACACCTTTATTCAATGCCCAGGCTTTCATTGCAGATGCAACTTGGTCGGTAATTTTCCTTTCAATACGAATGCCCTTTTCCATTGCTTTAACAACACCTTTGTAGGCTTCACCAGTTAAATATTCTTTCATTACTGTCTGGTTAAAAGTCATTGAGCCAAAATACTCAGATGCTTTCTCAGTGGGGTAATCTACTTTTATAACTGGTCTGTTTAAAGTTTCTTTGAGTGCTATAAATCTAAAGTTTGCCATTTTTTTTGAGTTTGTTTATGAGAGTTGAAAGTTCTTAAAGTTCATAAAGTTATAAAGTAAGATACTTTCAACTTTCAACTTTTAACTTTCTACTTATTAATAATAATCCTAAGAATGTTAATAATCCATTGATAATTAATAGTTCAAATCCTATTTCATATCCATTAAAAAGCTCTGCTGAATAATGACCAATAAAATAAGAAATGATCGGTGCAGCTACAGCTATCACAGGAATAAGCTTGTCGTTTACTCTGTATTTTGTGAATAAACCAAACGAATATAAACCTAGTAATGGTCCATAAGTATATCCTGCAAAAGTGAATAGTTGCGAAATAACCGATTGGTTATTAATGTATTTAAATAATACGATGACAAAAATAATTATAATTGACATTGCAACATGTACTATATATCGGTTTTTTTTCAAAAGTTTTCCATTGTCGGCATATTTCTTATCTAATTCAAGGATATCAATGCTAAAAGATGTTGTGAGAGCGGTTAATGCACTGTCGGCACTGGAGTATGCGGCCGAAAGTAATCCAATAATAAAAACAATGCCCGCTGTAGTACCAAGATAGTTGAATGCAATATCTGGAAAAAGATGATCGCTTGATAGGGGAGGTGTGATGGAAAAATGACCAATGTAAAGGTACAGCATTGCTCCTAGAAATAGGAATATTAAATTAACTGGTATAAGTACAAGACTTAAGGTAGTCATGTTTTTTTGTGCATCTTTAAGGTTACGACAGCTAAGATTCTTCTGCATCATATCCTGATCTAAACCAGTCATTACTATAGTAATAAATATTCCACTTAAAAATAGTTTTACGAAGTTTTGTTTTGAATTAATATCAGTGATTATAATATTAGAAATATCACTATTCCAGATGGTTGAAACGGCATCACTAAGACTTGTATCTAGATGCTGTATAATAATTACAATGGTTGTAATTACAGCAACGAGCATAAAAGTTGTTTGTAATGTGTCTGTCCAAATAATTGTTTTAATACCACCCTTTATAGTGTACAGTTGAATCAAAACCATGAAGACTGTAACAGTAACCCAAAATGGAATGTTAAAATAATCGAACACAAATACTTGTAATACAGATACAACCAAAAACATCCTGAATGATGCTCCAATAATCCTTGATATTAAAAAATAAACAGAACCTGTTTTGTATGCATGAATACCAAAACGTGAGTTTAAGTAGCTATAAATCGAAGTGAGATTTAGTTTGTAATAGAGAGGAAGCAGTACGGTTGTGATTACTGCATATCCAAAAACATAGCCAAGCACTATTACGAAGTATGAAAATCCTGTATCACCAACCCATCCAGGAATAGAAATAAAAGTAACACCTGACAGGGAAGCCCCAATCATTCCATATGCAACAATAAACCAAGGTGACTTATGGTTACCAATAAAAAAACTCTGGTTGTCGGCATTGCGTGAAGTAAACCATGATATGGAGAATATTATCAAGGTGTAAACAACAAAACTGCCAAAAATTAATTCAGGACTCATGATGGTTGATGATTAAATGAGTTAAGGATTAAAGGTTTGAATTTTGGTTTTAAGTTCATGCAAATTACTAATTATCATATTTGATAAATCTGTTGGTATACTATCGCCACCATCATTTGCAACAAATACGGTTTTCATACCAGCATTATTTCCAAATTCAATATCACTTTGCGAATCGCCAACCATTATGCTTTTTGAAAAGTCTATATCATTGAAGTTTTTCTGAGCTACTAAGGCCATGTTAATGCCAGGTTTCCTGCAATTAATTGGAGTTGTAGCCAGTTGAGTACAATAATATACTGCATCTGTTCTACCTCCTGCTTTACTAATTTCACCTACCATATATTTATGTAATTCAATTAGTTCTTTTTCGGTCATTATACCTTTCCCGACACCTTGCTGGTTAGTGACAATAATTATTTTGTTAAAAACCGATGAGAAGAATTTTATACTTTCTAAAACGGCTGGCAGAAACTCAAACTCAGATGGATTAGTTACATAACCACCGAAAATACGCTTATTAATTACTCCGTCCCTATCTAAAAACAAGGTCCATGTATTATCAATATTTTTAAGGAAGTTTGTTGCCATGTCGTGTTCTCAAGTTATTGTATAATTGAACCATTATATAATTGAATAATTATTTTTCGAGAGGAAATAAAGTAGACTCAATTTCTTCACAAATTACATGGCCAACAAGTAAATGCACTTCTTGAATACGAGCTGTGTTTTTTGAAGGAACTTTTATACAAATATCAACAATATCATCAATTTTACCACCTGATGCTCCAGTAAAGCCAACTGTAATCATACCTTGTTTTTTTGCTTCAATAAGTGCATTAATAACATTGGCTGAATTACCCGAAGTGCTAATGCCGATTAATACATCCCCTTTTTTACCGGCAGCTTTAACCATACGACTGTACACAAAATCGTAACCATAATCGTTACCTACAGCGGTAATGTATGATGTGTTTACATGAAGTGCTTCAGAATAAAGTGGTTCGCGGTCGTAATTAAACCTGCCAGATAGTTCAGCAGCAATGTGTTGAGCGTCAGCAGCACTACCGCCATTTCCGCAAAGTAGTACTTTACCATCGTTTTTAAAAGTTGTTATGCAATGGTCGGCTACTGCTTTTGTTAACTCAATATTTTTAACATTATCAACAAAAAGTTGTTTTGTAGAAATGGATTCGTTTATTGAGTTTATCATTGTTTCATTCATGTTGGCAAAAATATAAAAATTAATGACTAATTTTTTTACAATGTTGGAACCTGCGCTAAGGATTGCAGTGATAGATTGTTGAAGTAGAAGTTGATTTTTTGTTTGCAAGCAGCGGCTGACACAGGAAGCCCATGCCAGCCTGCAAGCAATGCAGGCCTTGCATTACAAAAAAGCAATTTGTACGAAACAACTAAAACGTAAAGCCTAGTAGCCAGCCGGAGCGTTTTTGCGTAGGCTGGATAAGCGCCCAAAAAATATTTATTCTAAAAAAATAAGATTCAAGTGTAAGGTTAACGGGTTACTTGCTTCCCTCAATCTCAATATCCGCAATCATACTTTTGCGGTATTCCATTAATAAATTAGTCCTTGAAATGAAGCCGACGTTTTCTTAAAGCCAGTATTTATAATCAAACCTTATCTTAAAATCTCGTTGGCATAGTTAGCCCAACTCATATCTTTTGATGTAGTTGCAACATTAATTCGGTTTATTGGAATTTCAATGGATTTGTTCATTGCATTGGCCATTGATTCTATGTCATTATCTTTAGCCATATAACCATTAAATCCTTCCTTAACCGTTTCGGGGAAATGCCCAACATTGGTTGCTAGCATTGGCATATTAAAATTATATCCAATGGATTCAACCCCTGAAGGTGTTGCAGTTAAATAGAAGAGCATGATATTATCACTTACCTGAAAATATTTAGGTACACTTTCGTTGGGTACAAACTCATTATCAACATAAACCAGGTCTTTTATTTTTAATGTATCGATAAGAGCCAAAGGGTTGTAATCTTTTTCGTTGTCCTGATTTTTTAAAAATAACTTTTTGGCGATACCAAATGTGGCATTTTTTATTTTAGTAGATAGCTTGTTATTATCAAGTGTATTCCAAAATGATTCGCCTACAATTAAGAGTGAAACATCATCTCTTACTTTTGCAAGACTAGCAAATGCTGCAATAACATTATGTAAACCTTTGTATTTACGAATGAACCCAAAGTATAAGAATACATACTTTTTTAGATCCATTTCCTTTTTTGCCAAGGTAATATCAAAATCAGGATCGGGCTTAAACATGTCGTAAACAGGATGGTAAAGTTTTAGTACTTTTATTCCGCTACCAGAAATTTTACTTCCACGCTCAATAACTTCAAATTTCTTATCAGGAAAAATTTCTTTTAGCTCATCGGCTGTTTTAAAAGCATGTACTATGTACGAATTGGCATGTTTAATACCAATCTTAGTTAGTTTGTTGTCGAGTGCACTGCCTTCTTTTTGAATTACAAAATGAAGGTCGAATAGTATTTCAATTTTCGAATGCTTTTTCAGCTTTTTGGCAATATAACCCATTGGTAATCCCTGGATTGCAATTGCCCATTGAAATATAACTTTAGTAGGATTTAATCCTGCAATAAGCTTTACGGTTGCATGCCAGCTTGCAGGATTATTGTAGTTTGTTATGTAGTGCACTTTAATATTTGTGCCTTCAAGTTGGTCAACTTTACTCTTTCGGTCGATAAAGTCACGTGGAATAATGGCAGGGTATTGTTGCGTCCATGATACAATATGTACTTCAGTGTCAGCTATTTTATCGAAAGATTTTGCCAAAGAAGTATTGTAATTAGCAATACCACCTTTAAATATTGGTCCGGGACCGAAACATACAATTGTGTTTCTCATTTGAGTTAGAAAGTTTGTAAAGTTGAAGTTTGAAAGTTAGTAAAGTTAAAAATATGGAGTCGGAATTATGTGTTATACCTAGCTAATTTTACAATTTTAATTTAGCAGCTTCATATACTCTTCTCATACCTTCTTCGAGGGATATTTTTGCTTTCCATCCAAATTTTTCCTCAACCAACGACATGTCACAATATCTTGAATGTACTCCAACAGGTTTATCAAGTAATGTTTTAATTGGAGGATTGTAGCCAGCTATTTTTGTGAATACACCAATTAAATCAATAAAAGAGGTTAGTTTGCCTGATCCGATATTGTAGGCTGATCCGTCACTAACATTATCCATTAGTATAAGGATAAAATCAATAATATCATCAATATGGACAAAGTCGCGACCTTGTTTTCCAGTGCCCCATACTTCAAAAGGATCTTCTTTTTTTGCAGCTCTAAGTGCAATTGCAGGTACCGGATAATCTGTTTCCTGATCTTCGCCATATCCTGAAAATGGGCGTATACAAACTATGGAAATTCCGTAATGTTTTGCGGCAATTTTTGCTAAAAATTCACCAGTAAGTTTTGTCCAGCCATATGTCATGTCTGGTGTACCAAGGTTTTTGTTAAAGTCGATATCACCTTCGCTTAAGGCAATTGCCCCATCAGTTGTTTGTAAACTTGTAGGGTACGCGGCACTTGAACTTGGGTAAAGCACCCTCTCTGGTTTATGACGTGTAATCCAATAGAAAAACTCAGAGTCGATACTTAAATCAAGGGCAACCATTAATGGATCACCATCAATTTTTAATCTTCCGCCAACAATCGCAGCAAAATGAAATACGTCATTAAACTTTTCAAAGTCTAAACCATATGTATCCTGTATGTACCTTGGGTTTTTACGCATGTGAAATAGCAAGTCTCTAAAGTCACCATTCCAAAAGAATAATCTGTCGTCATCACCAATTACTTCCAAATCTTCATTCATCGATGATTTGTACTCACCAGGTAACCATTGTGATGGATGCCTTCCAATACTAAGGTCATCAATCATAAATATACTATCAGTAGTAGTGTTTAATAATCTTTTTACAACATTGCGTCCAACAAACCCGCAACCGCCTGAAACCATATGTATTTTCATGTGTATTCTTATTTATCTTTTATTTAAAGTATAGACACCGTTGTATAAATTACGTTGCCTAGTTTTATATTTATTTAATGACATAATTGATAAAAACAAATTAAATCATTTTCTCATTCGTTTATTCATTAACATTCAATCTATCCCGTATTTGATAGTTTGATTTTTCGCGTGATACTCTCGAAATCATCTCTGCTAAAAAACCAGCCAAAAATAACTGTGTACCTACTAACATTGCCAGAAGTCCAAAATAAAATAGCGGACGTTCAGTCATCCTGTACCCTTCCATAAAAAACTTAGCATAAGCCAAATATGTTGCAATTAAAAATCCGAGAAGAAATATTATGGTACCAATCGACCCGAAAAAGTGCATGGGCCGTTGTGAAAACCGTGAAACAAAGTTTATGGATAGTAAATCGAGGTAACCTTTTATAAACCTGTCAAGGCCAAATTTTGTAACACCATATTTTCTTTTTTGATGTACAACTACTTTCTCGCCAATTTTGGCAAAACCCTCAGCTCTAGCAATTATGGGTATATATCTATGCATTTCTCCATAAACCTCAATGTTTTTTACTACTTCAAGTTTATAGGCTTTGAGCCCACAATTCATATCATGTAGTTTTGAGCCAAATAGTTTTCTTGATGTCCAGTTGAAAATTCTTGAGGGAATATTTTTCGCTAATTTGGAGTCATATCTTTTTTTCTTCCAACCCGAAACAATGTCTAGCTTTTCGTTGTTAATCATTTCGTACAACCCGGGTATTTCATCCGGACTATCTTGCAAGTCAGAATCCATTGTTATGACAACATCACCAATGGCAATTTTAAAACCTTCATTTAATGCTGCCGATTTCCCATAATTTCTGCGAAAGCGTAATCCTTTTACCGTCTTGTTTTCTTCTGAAAGTTTACTAACTATTTCCCATGAATCATCAGATGAGCCATCATCAATATATATTATTTCAAACGAAAAATGATTAGATTGCATAACCCGTACAATCCAATCATTTAGTTCTTTAAGCGATTCTTCCTCATTATATAAAGGAATTACAACCGATATGTCCATTCTTCACTGTTTTTGCTAAGCAATATTCTGATTTTCTCGCTTGGCAAAGATAGCAATTATTAATGAAAGAACAGCCGAAAGTAATAGGTTGGCAATAAAACTTATTACGCCTAGCATAATAGGTGATGTAAACATTTCAGTCATTGATAATGCTTGATCGAGTTGTTCATTTGACATATCTGGATTTTGTTCCAGCATACCTTCTTCAGCTACAATAAGTATGTTTGCGATAAGTTCTGTATCAATATACTGAACATAAAAAAGGGTAAAAATAGCTCCCAATAAAGATGCGAAGAGGCCAGTATAAAAGCCTGCACTAAATGCTTTTCCATAGCTGATAAAGCCATCCAAATGCTTGTCGCGGAATGAAACAATTGATAAATACAAACCAACCGCCATTAAAACATACGATACGTATTTAGCTGGAGATTCCATGTCAATATCAAGTACAAATAATATTAATGTGTAAATAATTAATGCAAAGCCTAAATAAATCCCCGGCATAAGTGAGGGCATAAATGCGGATTTCATTTTTTCTTCCATGATTTTAAATTTTAGTTTACTAATGAAATATTTCTATCAATTCGTTTAATAAAAAAGGATGCTATGATTGCAAATATAATAACAAATGTTAAATAGTACGTAAAGTAAAGAATGGATGAAATAATCGGGTTATATGAGAATTCGATAAATGATAAATTATTATTAATTTCGGCTTCGGTATATAGCTCAGGATTACTAAGCATAGTATCTTTTGTTTGACTTAGGATGCTTGATAAATCAACATTAATTGCAAATTTTAAAAATAAAAATCTAATTATGCTTATGAAAAAAGCTGCAATACTACCTGTAAGTAATATTTGCCTAAACGAAGTGCCATAGGAAATAATTTTATCGCTAATTTTATCCCTCAGGTAAATTACCGACCAATAAACGCTGGCAAAAAACAAAATAAATAAAAAGATATTTAATACTTTATAACTTTCAAAGTTAGAAATGTGAATAACAGAGTCGAGTATACCTATTATTATCCCAATAGTAACACCACTTTTAACTATGAATAGTTTTGATTCAGGAATCATCATAATTTTAAATTTCATGTAAAAATAAATATTTTTTTCAATTTATTGATTTGTGTCCATACATTACTTACTTTTGCCGCTGGGTAAGTCTCATACGACCAGCTCCCACTGAATTCCCCCAGGACCGGAAGGTAGCAAGGGTAGGTGGTCGTAGCGGTGCGATGTGAGTAGCTTACCCTTTTTTTATGCCCAAAAATTACTTTGTAATCTCAATTAAATTTCGCCATAAGTAATACGAATATAGATTGTTAAGTGTAGATGTTATTGCATTAAAAATTTAAATTTTTATGAAATGGAATTATTAGATTATCCTTTGTAATTTATATTTGCATTATTTTTCTATTTTTGACTTCGAAAGAAATAATTATATCATGCTATTAAAAATTTATCCCGATTCCCCATCTCAGCGAAATATTAAAATGGTTGCCGATGTGCTGGGTAGAGGCGGGCTTGTGATTTTCCCCACAGATACTATTTATGGACTTGGGTGTGGAATAAATCATATAAAAGCAGTAACACGAATTGCACAGCTAAAAGGTATTAAGAAAGATAAAGCAAATTTCTCAATGATAATTAGCGATTTAAGCATGCTTGCCGATTTTACTAAACCCATCGATAATCATATTTTTAGATTAATGAGGAAAAACTTACCCGGTCCTTTTACTTTTATTTTAAACGCAAGCAGTAATATTCCTAAAATATTTCAGAGCAAAAAAAAGACAATTGGTATTCGTATACCCGATAATTCAATCGTAAAAGCAATAATTGATGAACTTGGAACCCCTATCATAACAACATCAATACGTGATGTTGATAATGTAGTTGAATATACAACAGACCCCGAATTAATTTATGAAAAATATGAACATCTTGTTGATATCGTAATTGATGCTGGGTACGGTGATAATGAGGCATCTACAATTGTTGACTGTACTTCGGGTGAGCCAATTATCCGTCGATTTGGCAAAGGATTATTAGAAGAATAATTTTTTTTGAAAAAAAAGTTTGGTGTTATAAAAAATAAGTTACTTTTGCACTCCGATTTTGATGATTCGTTAGCTCAGCTGGTAGAGCATCTGCCTTTTAAGCAGAGGGTCCCGGGTTCGAGCCCCGGACGAATCACGTTCAATCATAGAGAGTTACTTTAATTAGTAGCTCTCTTTTTTTATGCGGGTCAATGTACAGGTCAATGTTCCCAAAACTAACCGTAGGTTTAACAATAAATGAACTTATAATTATCGCAAATATAGAGTTAATTATTTTATGTTGTATATCCTTATGTTTAAGCTGAG
>JASFZK010000267.1:0-18498 GCA_045267845.1 Bacteroidota bacterium
CTCAGAATGACAGTTTGTCTAACTCTATGGGTATATACAGCAGAGATAATACCAAGAAATCAGCCATCCACCCTAAATAAAACTATTAACAATATATAGCTTTGAAATTAAAAGTACTTTGCAGCTAACAAAACGATAAACCTTTTTACGCAAACTCAATTCATTTGTTACAACAAAAACAGCCCTACTGCATTTTAAGCACTATCCCAGTTCTACTAGGCAAATACAGCTTCAGCATATTAGTTCCATTTTCATATTGTGTTTTATGCTCTTGATTGTCATCATTTCGAGCGTCACCTCCAAATCTACTATTATCAGTATTTAGCACTACCTTGTAACCACCAGCATCAACCTCAAAACCATAATCTGTAAACGAAGTTGTAGGATTAAAATTAAATACAAAAATCAGGTATCCTCTTTTAAATACTAATACCTCATCTGCTGTATTTTCGAGAATAATTAAAGGCTTATTTGCAAGGGTGTTTTCATCTTTTATTAAATGTATCATATCCTTGTCAAAATCATTTAACAAATGATACCTAAGATTTTTATTTTCTGAAAGTTCCCATTGCCTTCGGGCATATTTAAAACTCCAATTATTACCCTTACGCGGAAAATCAATCCACTCAGGATGCCCAAACTCGTTACCCATAAAATTAAGGTAACCATCACCAGCAGTGGAAACAGTAACCAAACGTATCATTTTATGTAAGGCCATTCCCCTATCAACATCAATGTTTTCATCAGTAATTTGCATCGATGTATACATGTACTTATCAATCAGTCTGAATATTATGGTTTTATCACCAACCATGGCTTGGTCATGACTTTCTGCATAGCTTATTGTACGCTCATCAGCACGCTTATTGGTAAGTTCAAAAAATAATTCACCAACTTCCCATTCCTCATCTTTCTTTTCCTTAATTACTTTGATCCAATAATCTGCAACACCCATCGACATGCGAAAATCGAATCCTGTACCACCATCATCAAAGGGCGATGCAATTCCAGGCATCCCACTTACATCTTCAGCAATTGTTATGGCATTGGGGTTAACCTCATGGATTAATATATTGGCCAACGCTAGATAGGTTAGAGCATCTTCATCCTGTTCATCATTAAAATACATATCATAATTTATAAAATCCATGCCCAGACCGTGATGTGTATAAATCATACTTGTAACACCATCAAACCTAAAACCATCAAACTTAAACTCCTCCAACCAGTATTTGCAATTGGAAAGCAAAAAGTTAATAACCTCATCCTTAGCATAGTTAAAACATCGCGAATCCCAAACAGGGTGGTCACCTTTTGTACCTGAATGAAAATACTGATAATCAGTACCATCAAACTTCGCCAAGCCTTCAGCTTCATTTTTTACTGCGTGCGAATGAACAATATCAAGCACAACAGCAATACCAAGTTTATGTGCTTCATCAATTAACTCTTTCAACTCCTCTGGAGTACCAAAACGTGATGATGGTGCAAAATAATTACTAACCTGATATCCAAATGAACCATAATATGGATGCTCCTGAATAGCCATAAGCTGGATAGTATTGTATCCCAAACTAGCTATTCGCGGCAGTACATTTTCCTTAAATTCCAAATATGAGCCAACTTTTTCTTCACTAGTAGCCATGCCAATATGTGCCTCATAAATTAACGGGTACTTAACCTTTGGTGGCACCTGGTACTTCCATGTATATTTATCCGTAAGATCCCAAACTTCTGCTGAAAATATTTTTGTTTTTTCATCCTGAACCACACGCCTGCAATACGCTGGTATTCGCTCGTGCGATCCTTCACCCCAGTTTATTAGCAATTTATACAACATACCATGCCTTAGCTTATTAAGAGGCAAAGTACATTCCCAATTACCATTTTCCAAACTATCAAATCGGTATTCTTCCAGCGGTTTCCAATCACAAAAATCACCAATTAAATAAATGGAAGTGGCATTTGGAGCCCATTCGCGAATCACCCACTCTGTATTATGCCGATGTAAACCATAATACAAATGGCCATTTACAGAATCTGACAAAGTTGAATTATTCTTTTTTATGCCACCAAGTTTTGATTTAGTTTTCTCAAACCGGTTAGCAATAACAAAAGTAAACGGCGCCAGCCACTTATCATTTTTAATAATATTTAATGCAGCCATAACAATTGTTTTTTTGCAAAAGTGAACATTTTTCAATTGTAAAAATACATTTTTGTTCAAATCAAATTTATATGATTCTTGTTTTAATTTCTTGGGAAGATTGTGATCTTTCTGTTTTAATTACATAATCCTGCAGTTTTTTAGAATTAAACCATGCTGTAGATAGCAGGTGTACGTGAGCTTACTATGCAATTATCAATTTAATACCAAAAATTAGCAATCATTATAACAAGCTGCCACTCAAATAACTTGCAGAATTACAATTTTTAGATTCAACTTCACAACATAAATTAAATTGTTATTTGTATAATTTGTATAATTTTGCCTTTCAAACGAGTTAATGTTTAATGGTACTTACAGCCAAATCTAATGGGATAATTATATCCATATCTGGCTCAAAATAAAAAGTCTACATAAGTTTATTCCATGATAAAAATAATACTTTTCAGTTTGAGTTTATTAGTTGCTTGCTCTCTTACTTTTGCACAGGACACTATTGTTAAAATAGGTGGTGAAAAAATTGAATGTACCATATTGGAAGTTACACCCATATTTGTAAAGTGTAATAAGTTCAATAGTGAAGATAAGGAAGTGTATCGTTTTCTGGTAGAGGGTATTTTGATGATTAAATATATGGATGGTGAGACAACCCTTTTTATCGGTATTGCTGATAATGAAACTATTCCCTTATCTACTAAAAATGGGGTTTTTATAAAAGATGTTTATCTTGGAGAAAAAAAACTAACCCCTCTTCAGGTACGAAAACTATACGAGGGTAACAGCGAAGCTTTATCCAAATATAATTCGGGAAGAACGCTGAGTACTATTGGTAGTATTATTGGGCTCCCAAGTGCTTTTGTTCTTGGTTGGCAATTTGGAAGCAGTATTGGAGGTGGTGAAATTAATAAAGAGGCTTTAATAATTAGTGGAGCAGGTACTGCAGTGGGAATGATTTTGGCATTGGTTGGCGACAGTTCCATTAAACAATCTGTTAACATTTATAATTCAAAAATAGACAGTAACGCTTCTGTACAATTAAATATTGGCTTTACAACTGTTGGAGTTGGATTATGTTTATCGTTTTGAAGTAAATTTTAAAGTAAAAATATCAAATTGGAGAATATACTTAGAAAACCACACTGGCTTAAAAGCAAAATACCAGTTGGAAAACAATATAGATTAGTACGTGAAATTGTTGAAGAAAATAAACTTCACACAATATGTACCAGTGGACATTGCCCAAATATGGACGAATGCTGGGGACGGGGCACTGCTACATTAATGATACTTGGTGATATTTGTACACGATCGTGTGGGTTTTGTAATGTAAAAACTGGTAGACCACTGCCTGTTGATTGGGAAGAGCCTATCAGAGTTGCTAATTCGGTTAAACTGATGAAGCTGAAACATTGTGTGCTCACATCAGTAGACCGTGATGATTTGGATGATTTAGGTGCCGAAATTTGGGTGCAAACAGTAACTGAAATTAAAAAACTAAATCCCGAAACTACCATCGAAACCCTTATTCCTGATTTTGATGGACGTAAAGGACTAATCGAAAAGGTATGTGCTGCGGGACAAGAAGTAGTTTCGCATAATTTGGAAACAGTAAGACGAATAACACCATGGGCAAGGAGTAGGGCAAAATATGACATTAGTCTTGATGCTCTAAAAATTATATCTCAATCAGGTGTTGTTGCAAAATCAGGACTTATGCTAGGTCTTGGTGAAAAACCAGAAGAGGTTATTGAGACACTCAAAGATATGCGTAACGCTGGTGTTGAGGTTGTCACTTTGGGACAGTATTTACAACCAACAAAAAAACACTTGATGGTGAAAGAATATGTTACTCCTGAACAGTTTGAAAAATATCGATTGGCAGGACTTGAAGTAGGATTTAGATTTGTAGAAAGTAGCCCATTAGTTAGATCTTCCTATCGTGCTGAAAAACATGTTAAGATTTGAAATACTTATTTCTTAGGAAGCTTTTATAAAGCCCTGCATCAGAACCAACCCAGTCATAATTCTTAAAAACACTAGCAACTATTTCTTCGTAGTCGTCAAATGATTTAGTTTTTTTGATGCTATTAAAAACTTTCTGGGGGTTATTAAATGAGTAGGCCATAGTAGCCCATAACTCTTTTACCACGCCAATGGATTGTGGTTTATTATTTCCTTTTTTACGATATGCAAGGTATAGGTCGGTTATAAATTTGTACACTATTTCCTTTTGCTCAAGTATGTCGGGAACATGGTGATTTTTTATTTTTGCAGGTAAAAATGGGTCTACAAGTAGGCCACGACCAATCATCCAATTATTCAACTGGATATCATTACTAATTATGTCAAAATCGTTTTTAGAAAATATATCACCATTGTAAACAACATCCACCTGACTTTTCTTGAGAGCTTTTTTGAGAGCTTCAATTCTTACTTCACCAGCATAAAGCTGCTTACCAATTCTGGCATGTATAGTTAGTTCGTATATTTTGTGTGAGTTAAAAATATCCATTAACTCTAATATTTCATTATCATCAAAATACCCCAATCTACATTTTATGGAAAAGTTTATGTTAATCTCAGGCATTACCTTACCCAATATTTCATCAACCATTTCAGGGTATGGCAACATCCCCGATCCTCTTTTTTTATTCGCTACTCTGGGATATGGGCAACCAAGGTTCCAGTTCACCTCGTTATATCCTTTTTTGTCACAAAAATTCGCAAATTGGGCTATCTCATCTGGCTCTTTCGAAAGCATCTGCGGAACAACCGCCACTCCATTTTGGTGAGTAAAGTTAAACTCAAAGGCCCTTTTTGATTGGCTGTTTGGTTTTTGCTTACCTGTAAAGAAGGGTGTAAATAATTTATCAACACCACCAAAGTACTTTGTATAAACCTCACGATATGTGTAGGTAGTGATTCCCTGGAATGGTGCCAGGTATATTTGATGTGACATACAGTTTTCGATCCTCGCGCGCGCTCGATTATTTATTTTACTTAACAACCTTCAGCTTCAACTCATCCAATTGATCATCAGCAATTACAGATGGTGAATCAATCATCATATCACGCCCTGAATTATTTTTTGGGAAAGCTATAAAATCACGAATAGAATCATGACCACCGAATAGAGCTACCAATCGGTCAAATCCAAGAGCAATACCACCATGTGGAGGTGCGCCATATTCAAAAGCATTCATTAAAAAGCCAAACTGATCTTGTGCTTCTTCATCGGTAAAACCAAGGTGCTTGAACATAAGTTTTTGTAAATCGCGATCATGAATACGAATGGAGCCACCCCCAATTTCAGTGCCATTTATAACAAGGTCGTAAGCATTAGCTCTAACCTCACCGGGTTTAGCATCGAGCATGTGGATATCTTCAGCTTTTGGTGATGTAAATGGATGGTGCATTGCATGATACCTTTCCGATTCTTCGTTCCACTCAAGTAATGGGAAGTCAACAACCCAAAGTGGGGCAAATACATCCGGGTCACGAAGCTCAAGCTTATTACCCATTTCAAGGCGAAGCTCACCAAGCTGTTTACGAACTTTATCAGTCTCTCCCGAAAGTACAAGTAGCAAGTCACCCGGCTTGGCATTCATTTTTTTCGCCCAACCAGCAAGTGCCTCCTGATCGAAAAATTTATCTACAGATGATTTAAAACTTCCATCTTCATTGTATTTTACATATACCATGCCTTTGGCACCAATTTGTGGTTTTCTCACAAAATCGGTTAGTTTGTCGAGTTGTTTACGCGAATAACCTGCGCAACCATCGGCAACTATTCCAACAACTAGTTCAGCTTCATCAAATATTTTGAATCCTTTATTTTTTGCAACATCATCAAGCTCAACAAACTTCATCTCGAAACGCAAGTCAGGTTTATCAATACCATAATATTTCATGGCATCACTATAAAGCATTCTTGGCAATTCGCCAATCTCCACATTTTTTACGGTCTTAAATAAGTATTTAACCAAACCTTCAAAAGTGTTTAGTATGTCATCTTGCTCCACAAATGCCATTTCGCAATCTATTTGGGTAAACTCAGGCTGACGGTCAGCACGTAGATCTTCATCCCTAAAGCACTTAACCAATTGGTAATAACGATCATACCCTGCAACCATTAATAATTGCTTAAATGTTTGTGGCGATTGTGGCAAAGCATAAAACTGCCCTTCGTTCATACGTGAAGGAACCACAAAATCGCGAGCACCTTCGGGTGTTGATTTTATAAGATAAGGAGTTTCAATTTCAAAAAACTTCTGATCATCTAAATATTTTCTTGTTTCGAGCGAGAGTCGGTTTCTTAGCTCAAGATTCTTGCGCAACGGCTGTCTCCTAAGATCTAGGTAACGATATTTCATTCTAATTTCTTCTCCTCCGTCCGTATTATCTTCAATGGTAAAAGGTGGTGTTTTTGAAGCATTAAGAACCTTTAAAACAGCCAAATCAATTTCAATTTCGCCGGTTGGCATTTTCGGGTTTTTCGACACACGCTCAATAACTTTGCCCTTAATTTGTATCACATATTCACGCCCAATTTTACGGGCAGCATCCATAACCTCTGCTGCCGATCTGCCTTCTTCCAAAAGTAACTGGGTAATTCCGTAACGATCGCGTAAATCAATCCAAATTAAACCACCTTTATCTCTAACTTTTTGCACCCATCCCGAAAGGGTAACTTCTGTGTTAACGTCTTTTATATTAAGCTCTCCGCAAGTGTGTGAACGTAGCATACCTATGTCAAATTTATTATTGAGAATTTATTATTTATTATTGCTGACTATCAATTTTAGGCGGCGAAGTTACAAAAAAGTAAGAAGTTATTTTTAGATTTTTTATGTGGCGGTGGCCGGGCTTTCCACTTGTAGTTGTTTTATTCCAATTGTATTTTTGTAATCAAAGGTGGGCTTCCTCTGTCAGCCTCCCGTTGCCAACAAAAATATCATTGCAATTTCAACAAGCTACAGTTGCAATCCCTACCGCGGTTGACACAATAATTAAGAAATACATCTACACTTTCTCAGGAATATGCCATATTTACCCATTATTATTTAATAGATAGTAGACAATAATGATGTTTTATTTACCAATGAGGCAACTTCAACCATACAATGAGGGTTATATAAATAAGTGAGGTTAATAAAGAACGATAATTGAAAAATAAGGAAGTTATAAAACAATGTAAATCTGGCAACAAAAGTGCGCAAAGCATATTGTTTAACGCACATTATAACCATATGTACAATTTATCGATGCGCATGCTAGCAAATCACCAGGATACGGAAGATGCTCTTGTTATTTCCTTTACCAAGATTTTCAACAGTATTCAAAAATTTGAATACCGAGGTGATAACAGCCTTGCAAAATGGATTAAAACCATTGTTATAAATGAATCGATAAGGCATCTAAATAGAAGAAGTAAAAATACTTTTTGTGAAGACTTTCCTGAAAATGAGATTACAACAGCAAACGAATCCGATATAAGTGGAATTGATGTTGAGCAGGTTTATTCAATAGTAGAATCATTACCTGTAGGCTATAGAATGGTATTTAATCTGTTCGCCATTGAGGGATATTCGCATAAAGAAATATCTGACTTACTAAATATTAGCGAAAGCACCTCGAAAACACAGTTAAGAAAAGCAAGGATTAACATTATAGATAATATTAATAAAGCCAAGAAATATGGAACCAAATAATATAGATTCAGTTTTCAGGAAAACGATAAATGACTCGAAAGACTACTACGATACTGAAGCAAATATTGCTAAGAAACGAATAAGGAATCAGCTTGGGCTGCAAGAAAATAAATCCAAGCCACTTATGTTTCGCTTATTGGTTGCTGCATGTATTCTACTATTTATTTCTACTTCTGTAATGTTTCTTATCAATTATAAAACTAACAATACAATAAAAATTCTTACAGAATTAAATACAGATCTTGAAAATAAGTTTAACAATGTAATTGATAATGATTTGAAAAATGATAAATCACTTATTGCTGCCAGTATAGTTACCACTGATACAATATATATTGAAAAAATGGTGATGGTTACTAAACCCATAATACAAACAGTTAAAATTACAGATACGATTTTTATTAATCAGATTGTATATGTTGAGAAAGAAGTAGACCTGAGATCAGAATTAATCGTGGATAATAATTTAACCACAGATTCAATATTTCAAATTCTCTTAGAGAACTATGAAACAGAAATTATCATCAATAGCGATGTGCCAATTAAAAAAAAGAAAAAAAGAAAATTCCAATTCAAATTTGGCGGTAGTAAATCCAATGAAAATGATGGAAATCTAGCCTTATCTTCAAAATTATACTAATAACATTAATTAATAATCAAATACTTATAGACCATGAATAAGATCACACAAATATTTATAACTAGTTTAATAATATTATTTTATAGCAGCTCGATATATGGCCAAAAACGCACACTCGATTCGATTTATATCGTGATTGATAATAAAACTGAACTTAATTTGGCCATTTATAATTATAAGAATCTGGTAGATAATATTAGAACCGACTACACTAAGTTCTTATCAATTCTTAGTGAGAATAATGACATCCCTGATGATATATTCTATTCAATCGATTATAATCCCAATAAAACATTGAGCATAAAACAAACTAAAGGCGGTGAAAGAATAATTTGGGAGAACAATACACAAAAGAAATTTCAGTTTAACAATCAATGTAATATTCGTTCGGAGGATTATTATTTACAGATAAAGTTCAATGACCTTCAAGCTTTAATGTCCGACAGCCTTTTAATAAGGCTTCTTGAAGCAATTGATAAAATAGATGAGACTAATGGAAGATTATCAAAAACATATGCATATACATTTCAAGGAAATCAGCTTATTAAAGATGAGCAATTAGATAATAGAACTAAGTCATTGGATATATTGTTTCTTAAAGGAGGGCTTGGTGTAAACCTGATAAAGAGTGAACTCATAATAGATATATCAGCTGAAATTGGTTTCGGAATTGCAAGAAAAGGAATCCTGAAAAATCAATATTATGTATCATACAACCTACTATTCGATTTTATGGAAGAATCAAAGACTAACCTTAATGGCTTTCTTAATGTTGGATATAGACATAATTTATCCAACAAAATTGATAGGCCAAATTGGCTTGGTGTGGAGTTAGGATATCTGATTAATAATCAGGGTGATTTATTTGAAAAAAACACCTTTAAATTTAGTGTAGACTGGGAATTAGGAAAATATGTATCTGTTTCCCCACAACTATATCTATCCAATGATGGAAAAGATTTCTATCCAGCATTAAGATTAGGCTTTGGGTTTTAGTTGCCCATGAATTATACCAATTAGTTTCAAAATAACTTGACAATGTCAATAATTCAATGAACTGAAAAATAGGTGGTAACTTTTCTATATATGGCGCTAACGGACAGGTATTTGCGCCGGGACTTGTGACTGATAAATATGATTATTTCGTATAAATATCAACAATGGGAATCCTTGGCGTTAAATATTGATCCTTTTCGGGTTGTTCGTGAATCTTTTGTACCACATCCATACCTTCAATTACTTTCCCGAATGCTGCATAGCCAACATTATCAGGATTTCTATTACCACCAAAATCTAACTTTGGCTGATCGCCAACACAAATAAAAAATTCAAAGGTTGCTGTACCAGGTCCATAACGTGCCATTGATATTACTCCATCAAGATGCTTAATACCCGTTTGTTTTGTTGTTTCGTGGGCAATTGGCGGAAGATTTTGAGGGTGGTCGTCTTCGTACAAACCTCCTTGTATTACTTCAATCTTAACCTTACTATCTGGTTGATTTGTGGGTGTAACAACCCTGTAAAATGTTGATCCACCCCATCTTTTTTCATCAATATACCTGATGAAATTTTTTGCGGTTATGGGAGCTTGCTTATCGTAAAGCTCAACGGTGATGTTTCCAAAGTTGGTTTCAATTATAACTTTTGGATTTTCCTTTTGGCATGATGAAAGGAATATGGCTACAATTAGAAGTAATACTGTGTGTTTCATATTTGTCAAATGTAGAGAATTATTTGGTATTATTAGTAAGCAAAAAGTTATACTTTCGTGTGATATAAATTAAAAACGGAATTTGCGGCAGGGGAAGAAGTGGTAGCTTGTTGAAATGGCGATGATGGTTGTGTTAGTTGGTGGAGGCGGACAAAGGGAGCCACCGCACAACTTACAAAACCTCATTCGGCATAAAACAACTACAAACGTAATACCCGTAAAGCCGCCCAAATAAAAAAAGAAACAACTAGTAGTGAAGGTGTAAGGAGCGGGTTATTGCAACGACAAATGGTTATGAGTAAAGAAAAGCGAATTCGTAAGGCGAAATCGATACCTGAGAGTATTGGGAATTTGGGTGAATGGAAACTTTCCAGAAAGAAGTTTATTGGCGGAGTTACCATGGCTGGGTTTATGGCAAACATTCCTATTGCTAATGCAATTGGTAGTCGTTTAGTTGGCGAAAATATTCTATCGCAAAAGCAATTTTCGATTGTTGAATCGGTGCAAAAAATACTTTACCCATCTGATGGAAACGGACCTGGTACTTACGATATTATGGCCGAAAAATATCTGCTTTGGGTATTATCGGATGTGCGAATGGACCCCGAAGAAAAAGAATACATAATTAACGGAGTTGGATGGGTTGATGAAACTGCTGATGAGAATTTTTCGAAGGGTTATTTGCAACTTACGCAAAGTGAAAAAGAAACGCTAATTAGTGATATTTCAAAGGAAACCTGGGGAAGTAGCTGGCTTGGTGTAATACTTAATTTTATTTTTGAGGCGTTATTAAGTGATCCACAATATGGCAGTAACCCAGATAAAATTGGGTGGGACTGGCTAATCCACAATCCGGGCTATCCACGACCTACTGAGGCCTTACTTTACCCTGAGATATTTGTTACTGTTGAAAAAAATACCTGATAAAATGGCTCAAAAAAAATATGATGTTTGCATAATTGGTAGTGGCGCTGGTGCTGGTCCAATTGCTTACGAACTATCTAAAAATGGTTACAATGTTATTGTACTCGAAAAGGGACCCTGGTTTAAAACTAAGGATCTTTCGAAAGATGAAATTGTGGCAACTCGCCGTAATGTTTATACACCTTCGTTGAAAGATGAGCAGCATGTGATTGAAACGCGAAACGCTGATGGTAAGTGGGAAGCAAAGTCGACATACTCAACCGGGCGAACCTTCTGGAATGGGAATATGGTTGGTGGTTCGACAAATATAATGAGTGGCTATTTTCATAGGATGAAACCTAACGACTTTAAGCTACTAACTGCTTATGGTAAAATTGATGGGGCAAATATTGTTGACTGGCCTGTGGATTATGCTGAAATGGAGCCCTATTTCGACAAGGTTGAAAAAGTTGTTGGAGTGAGTGGTCGTGTTGTTAATCATTCAACACTTGAACCACGATCGAATAGTAACTTCGCATATCCTCCACTTGCCGAAAATATAGTTTCAAGTTGGATTGATAAAGCTGCTGATAAACTTGGCTATTCTGCGGTTCCTGTTCCTCGTGCAATTTTATCATTACCCGAAAAAAAACGATCGAGTTGTGTCTACTCAAACTATTGTGGTAGCTATGGCTGCTCTTCGGATGCCAAAGGAAGCTCAAGAGTTGCTTTGCTTAATAAAGTACTTTTAACTGGAAAGTGTATAATTATTCCCGATGCGAAGGTGTATAAACTTGAAACCGATGGACATGGTAAAATTATAAAATCGTGGCATTATGATGCTGATGGTGAAAAACAAAGCATTGAAGCTGGGTTATTTGTGATTGCTTGTCAAGCGGTGGAAACTTCAAGGTTATTATTGATGAGTAAAAATATGGATTTCCCCAATGGGCTAGCTAATAATGGTGGACTTGTTGGTAAAAACTTGATTTTTTCAGCTGGGGGCGTTGGTTCGGGAATATTTAATTATGATGATCTTGATAAAGGGAATGCCGAACAATTAAAAGTCCCAGGACTTTTTGTTAATCGAGCCATCCAACATTGGTATGAGATTGATGATAACCTTGCTTTTGCAGGAAAAACAAAAGGGGGTACTGTTGACTTCCTTTTTGAGCATGCAAATGGAATAAGTAAAGCCATTAGAAATAAGCGTGACGGGGATGGTAATTTGGTTTATGGATCGTCACTCAAATCAAAAATTAAAAAGTACTTTTTAAATCAGCGTAAGCTAAATTTTGAGGTATTTGTTGATTGGTTACCTACCGATAATTGCTTTGTGACTTTGGATGAAAAAGTTGTTGATAAGTGGGGAGATCCTGTGGCAAAAATTAGAATTGATAACCATGAGCATGATATTGAAGTTGGAAAATATCTTGCAAATAAGGCTGAAGATTTAATGAATGAATTGGGAGCAATTAATGTTAAATCTAATATAAATGGCTCGCCTCCAACCAATCTAATGGCGGGTGGATGTAGATTTGGAAATGATCCAAAAACCTCAGTTCTTGACAAAAATTGTAAGGCTCATGAAGTTGATAATCTTTATGTTACCGATGGTAGCTTTATGCCAACCGGAGGAAGTGTAACTTATACATGGACAATTTACGCCAATGCTTTTAGGGTTGCTGATATAATTATTGATAGGTTGAGTAAAGGGTAAAATCCACTTTCTCTTGTTTTCACTATTTTCGCAATAAATAATTGCTAAAATGAAAAATCTACAATTGATACTGGTAATATTTCTTACAAGTGTTTCATTTCTTTTTGCACAAGAGGATGAAAATATTGTAATTATTATTATTGATGGTGCACGATACACCGAAACCTTTGGAGATTCCACACAAACCTACACACCGCACATGTGGAATATTGCTAAAAAAGGTACCATAATAGATAATTTTTATAATAATGGTCAAACTTATACAAGGCGGGCAATTCCTGCTTTATGGTGTGGTACATGGACGGATATTGTTGATACAACATGGTGGAATGGACATAGTACCAATTATGCCGTACTTCCATCAATTTTTGAATATTACAGAAAACAAAAAGGTGCTTCTCCCGAAGATTGCCAATACGTACTTAAAGAAATAGAAAGCTTATGGCTACCAAGTTTTGACCCAGATTACGGACCAGATTATTGGCCTAAATTTCATAGTGTTGGTGATACTGATGAAGATGTAGTTGAAAAGGCTTTACAAGTTATGGATAATGATCACCCACATTTTTTATGGATATATCTTGCCGATGTTGACCACGAAGGACATTCAGGAGTATGGTCAAATTATATTGGAGCCATACAAACTGCTGACAGCTTGGTAGATGTTATTTGGAATGCGATTCAGAGCGATCAATTTTACAAAGATGTCACTACAATGATTGTTACCAACGATCATGGTCGTCACGATGATCAACATGGGGGATTTAAGGGTCATGGTTGTGATTGTGATGGATGCAGACACATACAATTTTTGGCCATTGGACCTCGGGTGAAAGAAAATTACATCTCGTATCAAAATCGCTATATTCCTGATATGGCAGTTACTGCAGCCTATATAGCAGATGTTGAAACTGAAAAAGCAACAGGTGATGTAATAAATGAGATACTGTTACCAAATAGTATTTCAACTACTCCTGATAAAACAATCAGATTAATAAATATTTCACCAAACCCCTTTAGTGTAAGTACTGAATTTAGATATGTTATTACTGAAAACTCTGTTGTTTCATTAATTATCAGGGATTTCTCTGGTAAAATTATAAAAACCCTTATGGTTGGGAAACAAACTGCTAGTGAGAAACTGGTTATTTGGGATGGCACAAATGATCTTGGACAAAATGTAGCTCCGGGAATATATCTTTACACATTGGTATCAGGACAAAATACTATTTCAGGTAAGTTGATATTTACAAAATAATAGTATCTATTCAATAACCACAAATTGACCACTAACTTTATTGTCTGTATTTTGAATACTACAATAGTATATTCCAGACTTAAGATGGAGGATCTCAATTGACTCAGTACTACCAGTAACTATGTATCTTTCTTCTTGATAAACTAGTTTACCATTATTATTGTGTACTAAAATTATAGCACTACCTGATAGTAGCTTCGTCGTAAAATAGAAAGTGTCTTTTCCAGGACTAGGATAAAAAATTATTTTGTTAGTGTTATTTATCAGCTCATTAATCTCACTAATTACAATTTGAATTGTACTTAATACTGAGTCAGTTTTACAATCTGATGAAGCGTGTAACATAACCTCATAAGCACCAGCCTGAGTATATTCATAAACCGGACTGAATGTTGTATCAGAATCTCCATTGCCAAAATCCCAAAAGTAAGTGTTTGTATTTAGCGATAAATTATTAAAATTTACTGTTCCGCTATTTTGGGTAAAGCTGAAAGCTGCTCTAACTGTTGTTGTATCTATATTCCAAGTGCTAAGATGGATTAATACTGTTTCGGCAGCAATCATTTGAAGATATGTGGCATCTTCTTCTTCAAGTCCGGCATAGTAATTTAATCCTTCGGGGCTATCATGATAAATTGCAGCATAATATACGCAAGCTGCTAAATAGCTTCCTGCAAGACTAGGATGACTAGCATCGGTTGCAAAAAGTTCAATGGGATCGCCATACTCAATAATTGATTTTTTCCATGCCATACCAACTGGTGCAACTGGAGTTTGGAGGTCATTTGACATCCATAAATATGCCGAAGCAAGTGAATCTTGCATATGTGCATAATCTGTAAAATCAACACTACAATAACCATTAATGCATTGCTGACCTCCATATTTCCTACCCCATGTCATGTAGAACATTGTTTGGGTGCAGCTGTTATTCTGCTTAATTATAGAATCAAGTTCACGTGCTCCCAGAAAAGTATAATTATTACGGTAATACTCAATAACAGGATATTGACTTTGCTCTTGTAGTACTACATAATCCCAAGCTTCGGCAGATATCTTATCCAATGAAGTTTGGTTGTATAAATGTCCGTTTGTAGGGAAAGCCAATGTGTATCCTCCTGGTGTATTTTTATCAACATAAATATCGTATCCGGCTGATTCTGCTAATCCCTGCACTAATGCCGGTAAATTATTTACTGCTGTATAACTATTGCCAAGAAATAGTACTTTTTTTTGTTGTGATATAACTGTAGAAGTAAGTAATACAGCAAATACCAATGTTAAAATTTGTTTCATATTCATTGATAAGATTTAACAGCGCATTTTGATGTTTATTTAGTATAGTATAAAAGACATCCAATAGGTTTAAAAGTATGCACAAAATTATTAAACATTGGGGTTTTGACTAAAATCCTTTAATACCTTCAGTTAGAGCTTTTCGTGCTTTTAATATATATTTAGATTCATCCAAGGGGCTGATTCCTTTAAAAGGTTTTGTAACACCATATTCATCAGCACATACGTTATATGAATGAAAACGAGTTTTTATTTTGGCTCTGCCACCAGAACGTGAACTTAATTTAACAGGATAATCCATGGAAGATGCAACAGGCATTGTACCCTCAAGTGTGAATTTCCCATTTTGTATTATTGGGCTTTCAAATGTGCCGCGCATATTTATTATGTCGCTGGTTATTGCACCCAGCAATTCATCGGGAGCAGTTATGCTAAACCAAATAATTGGTTCTAAGAATTTCGTTCCTGTATTAACAAGTCCGTCCATAATTGCCATGGGAGTTGCAATAATAAAATCACCTGGGTTTGAATGAACGGTGTGATCTTCACCTTCGATTAATGTAATTTTCAAATCGGTTACTTCCCAGCCTTTTGTTCCTTGTCTTAGAGCTTTGTTTATTGCACGTTCAACCTCATTTTGGTATTTTTTTTGAATATCATTTACACTAACCTCTGATTTGTAAACTACACCACTATCAGGTTCACCAGGTTCAATTTTAAGTTTAATAATTGCCCAGCATGGTTTGGGCATCCAATATCTTGCAAAACCTTCGGCTGTGGTTTTCGGACTTTCTTTATAAATTACAGTTGGGTCATCAAATTTTGCTTTGATGTTAAATCGCTGCTCAAGCATCATCTCAATTACTTCAATTTGAATCCAACCCATTATCTTTACATGCAACTCTTTATCTTCACGAAGCCACTCAAATTCCAAAGCAGGGTCTTCGGCAGATAGTATACTAAGTGCTTCTGCCAAAGCTGGATAATCATTATCTTTTTCGGCTTTAACCTGAACTATTAGTAGTGGGCTATTAAGTTTTATTTCTTTGGGGACGAGATCTCCACTTCCCAGCACATCACCTACTTGAGCATTTTTAAGACCAAAAATTGCAGCAATATCTCCAGCTTTAATTGTTGAGCAATCTTCAAATTTACCTGCCCTGTATCGCTTAATTTGGTTAACTTTTTCGTCTTTTTCCTGAGTCTTATTCCTAATGATATCTTTGGCAGATAATTGTCCGTTAAATAATTTAACACCAACAATTTTACCAAGTTTATTATTATGATCAATGCGAAAAACTAAGGCAGAAAATGGAATTTCTTCTTTTCCAACAGCTTCGGGCATATAATTTACAATTGCATTAAGCAACTCTTTAACTCCAACAAGGATTTTTGCTGCCCCCATTAAAATTGGTAGTAGTTGAAATCTACCAGTTGCAATTTTTAATTCATTATCTAACTCATCAAATGTAAGCTTCTGATCATCTAGATATTTTTCAAGAATATTATCATTTTGATTGGCAATGCTTTCGGTAATTTCTTCAGCAACATTTCCATTATTCCAACAACTTGCAATAGAGGCCTCTGCTTCTCCATCATTATTGCTTTGCTGAAGTACAACAATATTTTCACTTAATTCATTTCTTATTTCAGCTAGTACCTTTTGGGTATCAGCACCAATGCGGTCAATTTTATTGATAAAAATAATAGTGGGAATACTATGTTCTTTAAGGGCATGCCAAATATTTTCGGTGTGAGCCTGAACGCCTTCCACAGCAGAAATAACTAAAACTGCTGCATCAAGTATTCGAAGTGAGCGTTCCACATCAGCCGAAAAATCAATGTGACCAGGTGTATCAATCAGATTTATTTGTACATCTTCCCAAAAAAAAGTGGAAGTTGCAGAGCGTACCGAAATACCACGCTCTTTTTCGATGGCCATAAAATCGGATTGAGCAGTTCCTTTGTCAACATTACCAGGGGTACTAATAATGCCTCCAAGGTAAAGAAAACTTTCGCTGAGGGTTGTCTTTCCGGCATCAACATGAGCTAATATGCCAATATTTATAATATTTTTTTTCACTTAAGTAGCTTGGTTATCCTGACTAGCAATTTTTAAATTTAATAAATCATAACCCTAACTGTTGGCTCCTCACCCTCAGGGACACGAATGTTATAAACATTGCTTGAGGTTGAGCCAGGGGGAAACTCGGTACCAATAATTACTGATTTGCTTTTGTGTTTTTTAGGGTCTTCATCTTTTTTAAGTGGAGGACATTTATCACATGTGTAATCTACATTAACATAAATTGGAGTTGGATAAAAATATGCTTTGGTTTCGGAAAACGCTTTACCCGTAGCATTGGTGAATTGAAAATATGCAATTGCTCCTTTTGGATCTTCAATAAGGAAATCCTCTGCATTATTAAAAATATCAATTTCTGTATGTGTATGGCTTGTAATGGTAGCCGTTAACCGGTACAAATCGTTACCTTTTTTTGTCTGTTTTTTTACAACGCTATAACTAACAATCATACCATCAACCTCCATGTCTACACCATTTTCAAGTTCAGTAAACCCTTGTCCTGCAAGTGGGTTAATAATAAATGTGCTAGCAAAAAACATAAATGATATAATAGTATATTTCATAAAATTGTCTATTAGTTAGGAAGGGATAAAAGTACATCTTTTAATTATTGATGTAGTTTTACTTTATTATCAATTTGCTATTCAATTCTAGCTCAGGAATATGTAGATTATAAACCCCTGAAGTTAAGTCTGTTTTTATTTCGATGGATTTTTTCGCATCACTAATATGTTTTTCAAGAACTAACTTTCCATCAGCCGAAAATATCTGAATGGTAATATCCTTGTTGTCAAATTCCTCTAGTTTAAGCAAAAAAGTTCCATTGGATGGATTTGGGAATACACTAATGATAGTATTTGTTGATTCATTAATAAAATCGTTACCATGGTTTAATTTGGCCACAAACATATCAAGGCCGCCCCAATTTGTTAATAATATATCATCAAAGGCAGCATCTTCCTGAAAGTTACCACAGATGTATAAACTACTATTTTCAGGATTACCA
>JASFZK010000268.1:0-4474 GCA_045267845.1 Bacteroidota bacterium
CAAGGGAGTCAATTAAAAATGTAAAAATTGTTATGGCTTCTTCTGAACCAATTCAAAGTGCTGGTGACGAAAATATTGAAGATATTATTGATGCTACAATAACAAAACCTGTTAAGTACGAAAAGTTAAAAAATATAATAGCCAGATTGTTACAGCCTGTTCAAGACGATGAGGGAAGTAAATTATCACAAATTCGTAATACTGATGTAAATGAAAAATTGGATTTGAATGTGCTGATAGCAGATGATAATAATATCAACATTAAAGTTGGTAAAGTTATACTTGAGAAATTTGTAACTAATATTGATGCCGTTGAAAATGGGCAAGAAGCCATTGATCTATCGATGGAAAAAAAGTATGATATTATTTTTATGGATATTCAAATGCCCGTAATGGATGGGGTTGGAGCTACTATGGCAATTAGGAATAATAGCGAAAACCCAAGTACTGAGGCAATTATTATTGCATTAACTGCGAACATTAGTAAAACTGATATAGAGATGTATTTGCAAAATGGTATGGATGATTTTTTGAATAAACCATATAAACCAAATCAAATTAAAGCCTTACTCGATAAATATTTTCCGAGCTAATTAGGTAATGTTTTGACTTATATATGATCCAACTTGATAAGTTGTTGTATATGACTCATTATTAATAAATAATAACTCGATAATTATTGCGAATTGAAATATTGTATTATATTTGCAGTGCTTGTTTTGTTTGTTTTTCATAATTGGGCCCACCCAACGACCGCCTGGTCAGGGTGGGTTTTTTGATTGTAACAAGTTTGTTCCCATTAGAAGGTATATGATTTAAAGGTTTTCCCATTGTGCAGTTTTTATACTAATCCGCTATCAAAACTTGCAATATAAAATATTTCTTTTCCCATTGTTTTTCTTCGTAAAATAATTCCGTAACTACGGCTATGCAAGAATTTTCTTTATCAAACAAAGAAAAAACAATTCATTTTCTAAATACAAGTTCTAACAGAGGCTTAGTATAACATTTAAATATGATAATCTAATATATTTATTAGAATTGTTATTTGCCATAAAATTTACAGGCATAAAAAAATCCCCCCAAATTAATGGGAGGATTTATTATATGAATTAAAAGAAATCTACTATTTTGATTCTTTCTCTTTCTTCTCAATCTCACTTTTTAGGCTTGCAAGTACATCGAGGTCACCAAATGTGGTTTTCTCAACTTTTTCGTTAACCTTTTTAAGTGCACGCTTTGATTTTTGATTATCGGCAGCAGCTTTTTTAGCATCAGTTACTTTTGCAGCTCTTGGATCCTCTTCAAATAAACGTGTGTGTGATAAGATGATTTTCTTATTATCTTTAGAAAACTCAATTACTTTAAAGTCGATGGTTTCATCAGCTTTAATGGTAGTTCCATCTTCTTTCTTTAAATGACGCATTGGAGCAAAACCTTCAACACCATATGGTAATGAAATTAAGGCACCTTTTTCGTGTAGGTTTATAACGGTACCCTGATGAACTGAATCAACGGTAAATACTGTTTCAAATACATCCCATGGATTTTCTTCAAGTTGTTTATGTCCAAGGCTTAAACGACGATTTTCTTCGTCAACATCAAGAACAACAACTTCAATATCTTCACCTATTTTGGTAAATTCTGCAGGGTGTTTAATTTTCTTAGACCATGAAAGATCACTAATGTGAATCAATCCGTCAACACCTTCTTCAATTTCAACAAAAATTCCAAAATTTGTAAAGTTTCTAACGATGGCTGTATGTTTAGATTTCACAGTATATTTCTCACGAATATTATTCCATGGGTCTGGAACAAGTTGTTTCATACCTAGAGACATTCTTCTTTCTTCGCGATCAAGTGTAAGTATTACAGCTTCAACCTCATCACCAACTTTTAGGAAGTCTTGTGCAGTACGTAAGTGCTGTGACCATGACATTTCGCTCACGTGTGTAAGACCTTCAACGCCAGGTGCTATTTCAACAAATGCGCCATAATCGGCAAGAACAACAACTTTACCTTTAATTTTATCACCAATTTTTAAATTAGCATCCAATGAATCCCATGGGTGAGGAGTAAGTTGTTTTAAACCAAGAGCAATACGTTTTTTGTTTTCGTCAAAGTCAAGAATTACAACTTTTAGTTTTTGGTCAAGCTCAATAATTTCTTCTGGGTGTTTAATTCGTCCCCATGATAAATCAGTAATATGAATTAAACCATCAACACCACCTAAGTCAATAAATACACCATATGTGGTAATATTTTTTGCGATACCTTCAAGTACCTGTCCTTTTTCAAGTTTAGCAATAATTTCGGCTCTTTGCTGCTCAAGCTCATCTTCGATAAGAGCTTTGTGAGAAACAACAACGTTTTTGTACTCATGATTGATTTTAACCACTTTAAATTCCATGGTTTTATCAACATATATATCGTAGTCTCTAATTGGTTTAACATCAATTTGTGAACCTGGTAAAAATGCTTCAATACCAAATACATCAACAATAAGTCCGCCTTTTGTACGACATTTAACGTAACCATTAATGATTTCATCTTTATCGTGAGCTTCGTTAATTCTATCCCATGACTTAAGGATACGAGCTTTTTTATGAGAAAGAATCATTTGACCGTTTGAGTCTTCCTGATTTTCCACATAAATATCAACTTTATCACCTACTTTTAGGTCAGGATTATATCTAAATTCATTGTAAGCAATAATTCCGTCAGATTTGTAACCAATGTTTATTACAATTTCTCTCTCGGTAATTCCAACAACGGTACCTTCAATTACTTCGTGTTCAACAATTGAACTTAGTGAACCAGTATAAATATCTTCAAGTTTTGATCTTTCAGAAGCAGTGTAGTTATCTTGCTTTTTCTCAAGAGCATCCCAATCAAATTCGGCAGGAACTTTTTCTTCAGCAACTTTTTCTTCTTCTTCAAGTTTTTCTGATACTTCTTCCTCTTTTTGGGCTTCAGTTTCAGCAACGGGAGTTTCTGTTACTTCAACAGCAACTTCTTCTTTTACTTCTTCAACGGCCTCAGGAGTTTCTGTAGCTACCTCTGGTACTTCTTCAGTAACATTTTCAACTACTTCAGGAGTTGTTGTTTCTTTGGGAGCTTTGGGGGTTTCTACCTTTTCTTCAATTGGGTCGGTAGGTTTTTTTTCTAATTCTGGCATTAACAATAAGTTGTGTTTCTTAATCAACCGTCCGGTACTTGTGATTTGAAACTGATTTTACATAAGTTTATTGAAATTAAGAAATTGACTAGTAATGTACTACCCAATTCCGAACACCTTAATTTCGGGCTGCAAAAGTACTGATTTTTATTTGATTACAAAAAAATATTCATCACTATTTTTAGAGGAATTTTTTGTACTACATTTGCAGCGTCATTTTCAATGTGATTTTATTGATAATTATCAGATACACAAATTCTTAAATAAAATATATATGTCCTTAAACTGTGGAATAATCGGCTTGACCAATACAGGTAAAACTGCAATTTTTAATTGTATGTCAAATACAAAAGCCTTAAGTTCTAATTATGCATTTAGTGCAACAAAATCAAATATCGGAATAGTAAATGTTCCGGATCCTAGATTATTTAAACTTGATGATCTTGTTCATTCAGAGAAGGTTGTGCCAGCATTGGTTGAAATTGTAGATGTGCCAGGCTTGGCAAAAGGAGCTAGTGAGGGCGAAGGTGTTGGAAATAAGTTCTTGGCTGATATCCAACAAACTGATGCTCTAATACATGTGCTTAGATGTTTTGATGATGATAACCTAGCTCATGTTGAGGGTTCGGTAGATCCGGTAAGGGATTTAGAAATTGTTGATTTTGAGCTACAGGTTCGTGACCTCGATTTAATTGAAAGAAAAATTTCAAGACTTGAAAAACTTGTTAAATCAGGAGATAAGGATGCAAAAAAAGGTATTGAGGTGCTTGGTAAATACAAGGCACATTTGGAAAATTTTGGAAATGCACGTACTGCTCCCGTTGCTGATGATGATAAACGGTATATAAAAGATATGCAGCTATTAACTGATAAAACCGTGCTTTATGTTTGTAATGTTGATGATGAGTCGGCAGTTGATGGTAATGATTATGTAAAAAGTGTTGTTGATAGTTTGGGTGATGAGGAAAATGTAATTGTAATTGCCGGTAAGCTTGAAGCAGAAATAACAGAGTTGGAGGACGAAGAGGATAGGAAAGAATTTTTAGCAGATGCAGGTTTACAAGAACCGGGTGTTAATAAATTAATTCGTGCAGCATATAGTGTACTTAACTTACAATCATTTTTTACAGCGGGGCCAAAAGAAATTAAGGCATGGACCATTAAACGAGGGATGAAAGCTCCTGAAGCTTCTGGGGTTATCCATAGTGACTTGGAGCGTGGGTTTATTCGTGCTGAAGTAATTAAATATGATGATTACATAAAATATGGTTCGGAAGCAGCTGTTAAAGATGCCGG
>JASFZK010000269.1:0-3947 GCA_045267845.1 Bacteroidota bacterium
TAACGATAGGGGTTGCGCTCGTTATGGGACTTAACCCGACACCTCACGGCACGAGCTGACGACAACCATGCAGCACCTTGTAAATAGTCCCGAAGGAAAGATCAGTTTCCCAATCATGCAATCTACATTTAAACCCAGGTAAGGTTCCTCGCGTATCATCGAATTAAACCACATGTTCCTCCGCTTGTGCGGGCCCCCGTCAATTCCTTTGAGTTTCATCGTTGCCGACGTACTCCCCAGGTGGATCACTTAATGCTTTCGCTCAGTCGCTTACAATATATCGCAAACAACGAGTGATCATCGTTTACAGCGTGGACTACCAGGGTATCTAATCCTGTTCGCTCCCCACGCTTTCGTGCATCAGCGTCAATCATAGTTTAGTAAGCTGCCTTCGCAATCGGTGTTCTGTGTAATATCTAAGCATTTCACCGCTACATTACACATTCCGCCTACCTCAACTACATTCAAGAATATCAGTATCAATGGCAGTTCTACGGTTGAGCCGCAGGATTTCACCACTGACTTAATATTCCGCCTACGCACCCTTTAAACCCAATAAATCCGGATAACGCTCGCACCCTCCGTATTACCGCGGCTGCTGGCACGGAGTTAGCCGGTGCTTATTCCTACAGTACCGGCAGCTACTTACACGTAAGTAGGTTTCTTCCTGTAGAAAAGCAGTTTACAACGCATAGCGCATTCATCCTGCACGCGGCATGGCTGGTTCAGTCTTTCGACCATTGACCAATATTCCTCACTGCTGCCTCCCGTAGGAGTCTGGTCCGTGTCTCAGTACCAGTGTGGGGGACAATCCTCTCAGAACCCCTAGACATCGAAGTCTTGGTAAGCCGTTACCTTACCAACAAACTAATGTCACGCATGCCCATCTTTTACCGCCGAAGCTTTAAATATAATATCATGCGATATCATAATGTTATGGAGTATTAATCCCGATTTCTCGGGGCTATCTTCCAGTAAAAGGTAGGTTGCATACGCGTTACTCACCCGTGCGCCGGTCGTCAGCATAAAAAGCAAGCTTTTTACCTGTTACCCCTCGACTTGCATGTGTTAGGCCTGCCGCTAGCGTTCATCCTGAGCCAGGATCAAACTCTTCGTTGTATAAAAAAGATAATTTAATGTCTGTGCTCTAGATTACTAAGTTTACCTGGTTATAATTTAATCAAGTATTCTTTACTTTTAGTTTTATCTCAATATTTCAAAGAACTTCTTCTTTATTCCAAAATCACTCTCTCAAATCAACCTCTTCGTTTTCGGATTGCAAAGATATAAATTTTTTCGCTTTTACCAAATAAAAAATGATTTTTTTTAAAAACTTTTTTTATCCTCTTTTGCTTTCGTTTTCCTCTCTATCATCCCTCGCAAAGCGGCTGCAAATATAAATACTTTAATTTTTAACTTCCAAATAAAATCGTAAAAAATTAAACTTTTTTTATCCTGCATTTATATCATTTCCTCTAAGAACTTTTTCCCTTTTGGGAGTGCAAATATAAAAACTAGTTTTACATAAACAATGCTTTTTTTAAAATTTATTGCAATCCTATGTCTATCAATGTAATAGTTTTTAATCATAGAATGTCCAAGCCAATCCAAACTTCAATAATGGTTCAGGTGATGGATAATATGGTCCAGTAAAATAGTAATTTTTGTTAATCATACTATTTATATAATCATACTTTAAATAAAACCTTAATCGTTTTATAGTAACATTTATATATATATCAAAACAATGATAATCTAATTGCTCGTGACTAAACTGACGATAAAACAATCCTGTGGTTGGCATGTATCCATCCGCCATATACTTGCTTGTATAACGATAATCAACTCCAAATTGCCATAAAAGCTTTCCTCCTGTAGCCTTAAAATGAGTTAATCGTTCATAATATAATGATTGATACAAATTATATTTGGGCAAACTTAATACACTTTGATTCGTACTTTGTTGGTAAACAAATTTCGTTATTGAATTAATCCGTCCTAATACTATTTTCTTTGATAACTCACCTGATATAATATTTATTTGGCCATCAACTTGATTTACATTTGCCGTTGAATCCAAAAATATATGATTTGAAATTTGTCCATACCTAATCTTTGCATAAAAATTATGTTTGTTATTTCTAATTGCAAAACCTGCATCCCATTCTTCTACCCTCCACAAATGATCATTTTTCCAAATAAAATTGTTTGATGAGAAATTTTCATAAAAATAGTTTGGTCTTGAATTACTATATTTACCTTCTAGACTAATTTCAGTATTACTCCATAGTTTATAAGCAAATTTCAAATCAACTTTTGAATTTTCCTTTTTATTACCATATATATAATATTCGCCGTAACCACTAAAAATTACATGATTAAATAATATTGTTTTTAAAAAGATTGAAACATTACCATTACTAAACTTTTGTTCGGTCTCTTTCCTAATTATTGTATCTTGATCGGGATTAACAGATGAAGTTGAAATTAGTGTATCATTATATCCATATGTCATTTGCTCGTCGTAAAAAGATAATCGCGCACTGAATTTGTCAAAATAACGAAAATGAAAAGATACTTTATTCCCAAACAATTTTTGTGAGACTTTATCTTGAGTCTTTATTGAATCAATAAACATTTCCTTATCATTATAAAATGCTTCACTAAGATTATTATCAAAAAACTCCCTACTATTTTTACTATATCTCATTTCGTGAGAAATACTTAATCCATTTAATTTTAGCACTTTTATAGTATCTACTTCTATTTTTTGATTCTCACCCAGCGTGTCAGCAAAACTATTATTCTCAATTTGCATAGAATCAGACTGAGAAAGAATCAATGTCGTATCATTTATTATAACAGAAATTGAATCTACACCCTTTAATTTTGCATCAGTTAAATCCTTTCCCTTATCTCCAATACTATTTATCTTATTCTTATTAAATCCCTTTTCAAAATTATTCTTCTTTTCTACAACCTTAATTTCCTCAATAGTCTTTCCAAATCTATATTCATGCACTAAGTAAAACTTAGTATTAAAAACTTCTGCTCTTGCTTCATTCAGTTTTACCGGAATATTAAGTCGATTATCAAATTCATCTTCATTTAGATAATGAATACTATCTATTCCACCATTTTCTTGAGCTTTTAGTCTATTTAAACCCATATTTGTATGTAGACGATAACCCTTTTTCTGGTAACTTGAAAATATTGTAATTTTATTTTGTTTCAATTCTTGATTTTGATACCGGCCATCTGAAGAAATCATATCAAAATCAAATCCAAAATTAAAATCCTTATTTACATTTTGGGTGTGAAGAACTCCTAAAACTTGTTCTGCTTCATTCTTCGGTCCGGCATTACTGTATTTAAACAATGTAAATTGTCTTTTAGTATTAAAATACAATTGATCCTTTGGCAAATGAAAATACATTGCGTAAGGTTCACTAAATATGAATCCAGTTTTATATTTTTTTCTGTCGTAATATAATTTTGATTGAGCGGCACTACCCAAATTACCTAAATAATTACTAGATATAGTTTTTTTTAATAATGGATTGTAATTCTGAATTGAAGAAAGTGAAGTATCAACTTCCACTAATTGTATACTTAAATCATATGGATTAAGCTTCCAGCTATAGATCTTTTGATTTTCTAAACTATCAATTTGACCAAATACATTTATCGCTACAAGAAACAATGCGACAATGAAGATATTCGTTTTTATATTCATGAACGCAAAGATAAAAAATCAGCTCATAAAAAACCTCTGTAAATAAAAAAGTTATATAAAAACAAACTTATTATTAATAATAATAATTTCCATAAATAAAAAAAGCCTCAATCATATTGATTGAGGCTTTTTTAAAGTTGGCGACGACCTACTCTCCCACTAATGCAGTACCATCGGCGCAAACGGGCTTAACTTCTCTGTTCGAAATGGG
>JASFZK010000270.1:0-5933 GCA_045267845.1 Bacteroidota bacterium
ATTAGCACTTGCAGCGAATACAAACCCGACCTCTTGTTATACACAGTTTTGAAATTATTGAGCGAATTGGCAATTATAGCTCTGCCACCAATTTTATCGTTAGCCATAATATCCAATCCCTTTAGGTGATACTCATACAACAGCTTACGTAAATCGACATATGATGGATTCATAATATTTTCGACAAGCTGATACCTGTTTCGAGGCCCTTCAAAAGCCTGCCAACCTTTTTCGCCCGAATTTTGAGCAGAAGTAGCTACAGCCATAGCTTTTTCGTAAAACTGGGTACCACCCTCCAGCGAGTAGGTGTCAAAATCGAGTCCTAACATAAAATAAGCATAAAAAGCCAAGATGGAAGTAAGGTTAGACGTGTACGAACCATCAGTATATTGCATTGATTGATGTGGCACAAACTCAAAATTAACATCACTATCAACAAGATTAACAACAACTGAGTTGTAATCGGTACCATAAATAGGACGCTGGAGAACCAGATTAATGGATCCTCCAAAATTATCGCTACCCCGCACGCTACTTATGGTAATAATCATGGTAAATTCAATGCGCTCTTCAATTTGATAATTATAATCGGACCAAACTCTGTTATTCATAAATTCGAATATGGAGGTTTCCATATTCGTAAAAACGCTGGGATCGATGCCTTCAACCTGTTGCGATTGAATTTGAATATTACCCAAAAACTCTTGCGAAAAACCAGGTACTATCCCAACCACAAAAATTACAACTATTACGATGGCTTTTCTTATCATTAATTTAAATTTTATTGAATTTCTCAATAACAGCTAATAAATCTTTGGCAACTTCGTGCTTTGATTTAAGGCCAAAGCTTAGTTCATCGCCATTTTTTGTTAGGATACTTACCTTATTAGTATCATGACCAAAACCAGCTCCTTTGTCAGCCAACGAATTAAGAACAATAATGTCCAGATTCTTTTTAGCCAGTTTTTTCTTTGCGTTTTCTAACTCATTATCAGTCTCCAACGCAAAGCCAACAAGCAACTGCCCTTTCTTCTTTTTTTCACCAAGATTAGCAAGAATATCAATTGTTGCCTTAAGTTTAATAGAATCTATACCCGAATCTTTTTTAATCTTCCGTAGCGATACTAAATCTGGTGTAAAATCTGCAACAGCAGCTGCCATTATTATAATGTCTGCATTTTTGTAATGTTCCATACTTTCGTAATACATTTCAACCGCAGAAGTTATATTAATAACATTAACGTGTTTGTGATCAATAATATTATTTGTAGGACCGAGTATCAGATCAACTTTTGCTCCTTGCTTTGCAAAAGCCTTTGCAATTTCGATACCCATTTTGCCCGAACTATGATTACCAATATACCTTACAGGATCAATTGCTTCGTAAGTAGGTCCAGCTGTAATCATTACTTTTTTTCCTAAGAAACTAAATGAGTCGGCATAAAACTTCTCAATAATATCTACAATAATTTCTGGTTCTTCCAACCTACCACAGCCCTTAAGTCCGCTGGCAAGCTCACCCTCAACAGGCTTTATTAGCTTATAGCCAAAGGATTGCAGCTTTAATATATTTTCAGTTGTAGTTGGATGTTTGTACATATCAAGATCCATTGCTGGAGCAAAAAACACTTTACAACGTGACGATAGTACTGTGGTAAGTAATAAATTATCGGCAATACCACTTGCCATTTTGGCCATTGTATTTGCTGATACGGGGGCAATTAAAAAAAGATCAGCCCACAAACCAAGATCAACATGACTAGACCATGATCCATCTTTTTTATCAAAAAAGTCAATTAATACAGGCCTCTCGGTAAGAGTTGATAAAGTTAAAGGAGTTACAAAATCCGTTGCCGCATGAGTCATCAGCACCTGAACCTCGGCGCCTGCCTTTTTTAGCAACCTAATAATAAACGGTACTTTGTAAGCAGCAATGCTTCCAGTAATACCAATTAATATTTTCTTACCAGATAACATATCTTATTTTTTTAAAAATCCGAATTCTCTTTGTGAGGATTTCTGATATAAATTTCGTCTTTAAGAAATTCATTTACAGCCAACAAAGTTGGTTTTGGCAAACCTTCATAAAAACGAGCTATTTCAATTTGCTCTCTATTTTCAAAAACTTCTTCAAGAGTATCGGTAGTAGGTGCAAACTCTTCAATTTTTTGATCGAGCTCCTTTTTAATAATAAAACCTATTTGGTTGGCACGCTTGGATAGTACAACAACAGTTTCATAAATGTTACCAGTTTGTGCATAAAACTTTTCTTTTTTGCGAGTAACAGCAGTTGTATCGGTTTTTACTTTTTTATAGTCCATTTTATAGTTTATTTAAGATTCAATTTTTGATGTGCTTCAATATTAAATATGTCAACCTCCTCCAGAAATTCACTTTCAGGAAATAAATAAAGGAGATTATTATATGCTTCTATGGTTTTTTCGTAACGCTCAGTTTTTTTCGATCTAATACTATTATCAGCATATGAATAATATGCTTTTGTAATTGAGTAAAGTATTGTCTCTTTGTAATCAGTATCAGGATAATTATCAAGCAAATTCTCAAACGAAGTTATGGCAGCCTGATAATCACGCATTCTAAAATAAAGCATTGCTGTATTATAACTTTTAACTTCAAGTTTTGCACGAAGTTGATCCATCAACACATGAGCTTCTTCAACTTTATCGCTATTGGAATACATGTCAATATATTCTTGCAATTCCCTCAAGGCGATATAAGTATTTGTTTGATCCAGACTTGGTCGTGGCGACTCAAGATAATTGCAATATGCGCTTAAAAATGCCGACTCCTCGGCATGCTCACTTCGAGGATACATTTGCACATACTGGTTATAATAGTAACTGGCAATTTGATAATCCTTCATCTGAAAATAACAATTTGCAGTATAGTATGTTAGTTTTTCACCTTTTTCGGTACCACGATGCACCGCTCTGAGGATATCAAAAAATTGCAAAGCCTTACTAAAGTCACCTTTTTCGTACAAATCCATGCCAGTTTCATACTTTAATTCACTATTACCTCCTTTGATAATTTTCGAATAGTTATGACAAGCATTGCTAACTACCAGTAGTCCAGCAACTAAAGTAAATAAAACTGTTTTTCTAAGCATGGCGCAAAAATATAATAATTTCTTGAAGTACACAACGAAATTTTCACATCAATATTACTTTGTTAATTATACTAAATTACATGTTTAACATACTTTAATACTTTAACGCATGTGGCACCACTAATATTAACAAGTACAAAATTATTTTCTATTTTTTTGGCGGACAATTCGGGCTATCCGTTTATAGTTGTTTCATCCAGTATTTAATTTTGTAAGTTGCGTGTGGGCTAACTTCGCGCGCCTCCACCAACTAATACCAAATAACCACCAAAATGATCTATAAAACCTTCACCTTTTCCATCTTATTTTTATGATATATTTCTTCCGTATCAATGGCTATGCAAGAAATATCTCATTTCAATAAGAAGAAAAATATTTTGATTTAAAAGGATCATTTTGATATCTAATTGGTATAACAAAATCAACATCTGGCTTTCAACAAGCTAGCACTTCTATCCCGGCCGCATGTAGTAGTGCCATTAAAAATACTAGTTGAAACAATATTTTATTAATTTTGCCCCTTTTTTAAAGCTTAGACTACATAAAAATACGGTTTATTATACTAACATTGTGATAAGTACGTTTAACAATAAAAATATTAAATTGAGTAAAAAATTAGTCATATTTTCTGCATTGCTTTTCTTATTGCTTTCTGTTTCAATTAATACAAATGCACAAAAAAGAAAAGTATTGAACCTACCTGCTTACGATCAAAATCAGTATCATTTTGGATTTATACTGGGCATAAACCATATGCTTTTTACCGTAAAACCTGTTAACAACCTTTCATACATTAAATGGGATTCCGATCAATCTCCTGACGTATTTGGTGATTCGTTGTATGTTTACAGTGTAACATCAACACCAACTCCTGGATTTTCTGTTGGTATTCTTGCTAATTTACGGCTGGGTAAATATACCGACTTGCGATTTATTCCCTCTCTACTTTTTGGAGAAAGGATTGTTAATTATAATATACTCAGATATAAAGATGGAATACCATTATTTGTAGAAATCCAAAAAAGTATTACATCCACAATTATAGAAGTACCGCTGGAAGTTAGATATAAATCGAAAAGGTTAAATAATTTTCGAGCCTATGTACTAACTGGGTTAAAGTACTCATTGGATTTGGCATCTAAAAAGAAGGAAACAGGTAATCAGGCAAGTTCAACAGTTAAGCTCAACAGAAATGATTTATCGGTTGAAGCCGGAGTTGGTTTCGAGTTTTACACAACCTATTTTAAGTTTGGTACCGAATTAAAAATGGGGTACGGTCTTAACAATTTAATTGTTAGAGAAAATAATATTTACTCAGGTAGTATCGACCAAATTAACTCTAAGGTTTTTCTGTTGTCATTTACATTTGAATAGTCTATTTTTGACAATTGATAGTATTACACTACTATCCAACCGCATTTTTTGTTAAAAATAAACCCATATGACACAAGAGACGAATTCACCTGAGTTATTCAAGCTTATCGCCGAAAAATCTGCTCTAAAAACCCAAGTTTACAACAATACTTTCAAAGCATTTGGTATAGTTAAAAATGTAATTGAAAACCTAAGTAACGATTATCAACAGTTTCAAATAAAAAATGAAGCGGCAACAACATTTGTTACTAAAACACGCGGAAAGTTTGAACTTGATTTAAAATTTGGCGGAGATATACTACTCTTTGTCATGCACACAAATGTATTTGAGTTTCCACGCCACCACGAAGTTATGCGTACTTCATACATTAAGGAAGATACAAGCCGTTCATATTGTGGAATTATCAATATTTACAATTTCATAGCCGACTCATTTAAATTTAACCGCGTAAACGATATTGGTTACCTAATTGGCCGCATTTTCGTAAACAAGGAAAATCATTATTTTATTGAAGGTAAGCGTGAGTTAGGCTTCATTTATAACAACTTTAGAGTGAATGAAATAAATAACACTTCAATGGAAACAATAATTAAAACTGCCATTGAATACACAGTTAATTTTGACCTTCTAACACCACCCTACGAACTAGTAAAATACGTTTCGGTTAACGAAATGAAAAGCACACTCGACTCAATTTCTGTAAAAACAGGAAAACGCCTCGGTTATAAATTTCAGGCTGATGTAGTTAAATCTAAAGAATAATTCAATGGTCAAAAACTCAAGTTTATTAATTCATTAAGTTGTTAAAAAATATTTCTAATTTTTTTTCAAAAAGGCTTGCACATTAAAATAATTTATTACTTTTGCACCTCCAAAAACACAATGGTCCGTTCGGCTAGTCAGGTCAGGCCCCCAGGTTTTCATCCTGGTAACACGGGTTCGAATCCCGTACGGACTACTTTTACACACCTAAGCCTCTGATTTTCAGAGGCTTTTTTTATGGGGGTATAAAATAGGGGTCAAATATAAATCAAGGACTCTATCAGTATAAGGAACAACCCCTAAACATCTATGTTACCTTGATACAATAAATGTGAAGGCGAAGCACAATGCTGCTGGATGAAATTATGCTGAAAGTTGAAGCATAATGAGTTTGCAGTAAGTATGCGGATCATGTTTGTACTATAACTCATATTATGTAACTTAGCTTTGGACTGTATTGGCATTTGTTTCTAAAAAGCACAAGTCACACTTACGCACGGGCTTGGCTGGAAGACTTGTGCCAGATAAGGGTTTTTTCTGAGTTTAGAAAGTCTTTAAAGTGTAGCAAGTTCACAAAGCTCCCACTTTACAAACTTTCTGCTTTTTACTTTCCTTCTTTCCTAATCCTTAATGCACCGAACACTAAAGCCGTATGCCCGGTAGTAG
>JASFZK010000271.1:0-9671 GCA_045267845.1 Bacteroidota bacterium
TGAAAGGACACTCCCAACTATGGGACATAATGCAAAAAAAGGATGCAATTTATGCCAAACCCGATTTTTCTGATGAAGATGGAATTAAAGTGGCCGAACTTGAAGAGCAATTTGCCGACATGGACGGCTGGAATGCCGAAAACGATGCAGCAACACTATTGAGTGATTTGGGAGTAAAAGAAGAGTTTCATTATACAATAATGAAAAACTTAGATGGTAAACAAAAAGTTAGAGTATTACTGGCTCAGGCTCTTTTTGGCAACCCTGATAACTTACTACTTGATGAGCCCACCAACGACCTCGACCTTGATACAGTAACCTGGTTGGAAAACTATTTGGCTAATTATGAAAACACTGTTCTTGTTGTTAGTCACGACAGACACTTCTTAGATTCAGTAAGTACGCACACTGTTGATATCGATTTTGGGAAAGTACAAATGTTTGCAGGTAACTACAGCTTTTGGTACCAAAGTAGCCAGCTAGCTTTACGACAACAACAAAAAGCCAATAAAAAAACAGAAGATAGAAAGAAGGAATTACAGGAATTTATTTCGCGATTTAGTGCCAATGTTAAAAAATCTAAACAAGCAACAAGTCGTAAAAAAATGCTTGAGAAACTTAATGTTGATGATATACAAGCTTCAACTCGTAAATATCCTGGCATTATCTTCAAACCTGAGCGCAAGGCTGGTGACGAAATTCTTGAAGTAAGCGGTCTAAGTGCCAGCATTGATGGTAAGGTTCTATTTAAAAATGTAGATTTTAGCGCCAACAATGGAGATAAAATTATTTTCTTATCCAAAGACACCAGAGCAATGACAGCCTTTTTTGAAATTATCAGTGGTAATAAAAAAGCTGATGTTGGAACCTATTTGTGGGGACAAACAATTACTTCATCATATTTACCCATTGATAACTCCTCTTTCTTCAGAAACGATTACAACCTATTCGATTGGTTATGCCAATTTACTAAAGACACAACCGAAATGTACATCCGAGGTTATTTGGGCAAAATGTTATTTGCGGGTGATGAAATATTCAAAAAGGTAAGCGTACTCTCAGGTGGTGAAAAGATGCGTTGTATGATTTCGAAAATGATGCTCATTGATGCCAATGCCTTAATATTAGACACTCCAACTAACCATCTCGATCTGGAATCCATTCAGGCGTTTAACAATAATCTTATTAAATACCCGGGTAATGTTTTTATGTCATCACATGACCATGAATTTATCCAATCGGTTTGTAACCGCATAATTGAACTAACTCCCAATGGCATAATCGATAAGCTAATGGATTACGATGATTATATTGTAGATGAAAAAATACAAGCATTACGTGATAAGATGTATCAGGAAGTATAGTAATACCAACTATAATCCCATATTACCAATATAAATCGTTTCTTTTCCTCTTTCTTTTCGTTACAAAATATTTCCATAGCTTCGGCTATTCAAATATTTTCTGCCTAAATAAAGAAAAAAAATAATTCAATTTATTTATTAGTAATATGGAATTACAATTGGTAAAATCACTCCATTATTTTCCTAAGCACCTTCAATTTCCAATCAGAATATGGAGTATATTTAATGGGTAGCTCAACAATAGTTGAATGCTCATAAATAGATTTATAATGCGAAAAAGAATCAAACCCGGCTTTCCCATGATAACTACCCATCCCTGAATTACCAACACCCCCAAATGGCAATTTAGAATTTGCAAGTTGCACCACAGCATCATTTACTGCACCACCTCCAAATGAAACCTCACGAAATATTTTGTCAATATTATTTGGGCAAGAAGTAAAAACATAAAGAGCCAAAGGTTTAGGTTGGGATTTAACCATGTTAATCGCCCAGTCTAGATCTTCAAATTCAATAATTGGTAATATGGGCCCAAAAATCTCCTCCTGCATTACAGTATCATCAAAGGTTACATTATCCATAACAGTTGGCTCGATATATAATTCTGCCTCATCAGTTTTGCCACCAATGCATACTTTTTCTGTATCAACTAATCGCAAAATCCTATGGTAATGTCGTGGATTAATAATGCGAACAAATGCTTCACTATCCTGCGGATTAGCTCCGTGTATTTCAAGAATTTGTTTTTCAATTTCAGCGATTAACTTATTCTTAATCCCTTTTTCAACTAGCAAATAATCTGGGGCCACACAGGTTTGTCCGCCATTTAAAAACTTTGCCCATACCAATCGTTTTGCAGCAATTTTAAGTTTTGTATCGTTAAAAACAAAACAAGGGCTTTTGCCACCTAACTCTAAAGTAACAGGCGTTAGATGTTCAGCTGCTGCCTTCATCACAATTTTTCCAACAACTGTACTCCCAGTATAAAATATCTTATCAAACTTTTGCTTAAGCAATAAAGTAGTTTCTTCTACACCTCCCTCAACAACATGAAAATAATTAGCTTCGAAATTTTCATTGATAATTTTGGCCATAGCATTTGAACTATTTAATGCCAATTCTGATGGCTTTACAATCATTGTATTTCCTGCAGCCATTGCAGCAACTACAGGTGCCAACGAAAGTTGATATGGATAATTCCATGCGCCAATGGTGAGCGTAACACCCAGTGGTTCAGGTATGATGTAACTTTTACCTGGGAGCATGGAAATACTAGTCGATACCTTTTTCTTCTTGCTCCACTTTTTTAAGCTCCTAATAGCTAAGTTAATTTCGTGATAAACAAGGGAAAGCTCGGTTAAATAATTTTCGAAACTAGATTTTTTAAAGTCTTTATAAATAGCCTCATCAAGTAGCTTTTCGCTAGCTTTTAGCAAAGAACGAAATTTCTTTAGTTGCTTAATTCTGAACTTAATATTTTTAGTGCTATTTGTATTGAAAAAACTTGATTGTAAATGTATTAGTTTGTCAAAATTCAGTTTAGTATCTGTTGTCATAATAGTTGATTTTAGACTTAAACAAATCAATCTTTTTTTGAATTATATCTAAGCAATATATACTAGAAATTACAAATCACCCATAATATACCAATAAATGGTAATTAAAATAGCTCCTTCAACAATAATTGAAACTATCATTAAAGGAACAGCTTCGCGTCTGTTGCCATAGTATCTGCGCAATAAAAATGCCCCAAGTATTAATGAAATTACTATTGGTGTGAAAAAAATTATGGTGTACATCCCGTAGTTTTTTCCAAGTTTAACAAGTCTACGATTTCTTTTCGTAAATATTTTCTTGTTCTTTCGTCGTAATCTGCGCTTGTGTTTATAATTATTATACCGCTTTCGCAGATGATAAGGTACAATTACATTTGCAATGGGTGTTAAATGCCGTGTGGATACAATTAAAATTTTACTAATGTGATAGTAAATTAAAAAGCCAAGCACACCACCAATAATCATTGAAAACATGGTCCCCCAATAATCGAGCCCAATCATATAGGCATAAATTGGAGTGTAAAAGTACTTTACAGTCGACAAAAAAAGTACATTTATTATCTTTAAATAATAGGCCATGTTAGTTTGTAAGAAAGCAAAGATAAGTATTACTCATTATAAACCACAGTCATCAAAACTTCACCCACAATTTGAAGGCTTTGCTTATCAATGTGTTCCATATTATCATTTACAGTGTGCCAATGATCAAAAAAGCTTCGGTTTTTGCTATTGGGGTCGAGATGAATAATATCTATTGATGGAATTTTTGCATATTTATTAACAAAGTAATGGTCATCAGTAATTTGGCCACCTGGTTCATCAATAAAAACACTACCATAACCCATATCAGAGGCAGTACCCCAAACAAGGTCAACAACAAATCTTGCTTCACGATCTGAATGATATTCTCTTCTGAATTCAGCATTTTCAGCACCTATCATATCAAGTAATATCCCAAAAACTGCCGAATAACCATATTCGTGTGGATTATTCGCCCAGTACTGTGAACCCAGTCCCCAGTACTCTTCATCATACGTTATACTCATATCCTGAGGTGGACCCCAGTCTTCCAAATCAAAAAGCACAATATCAACTCCAACAGTGGGCTTGCTAATGCTAAATTGCCTAGCCACTTCGATGAGTACCCCCACTCCACTTGCTCCATCATTGGCGCCATCAATTGGTGTGTTGTGTAATGCCTCATTTTCATCATGATCAGCAAATGGGCGCGAATCCCAATGAGCCATTAACAATATTCGCTTTTGAACCTCAGGATTAAACGAAGCAATTATATTTATTCCCTTGCGGGTTACGTTATCAAATGTTCTGGTTTTGAAATCCTGAACTATTACTTTTCCTCCATAACTTTGCAACTTATTTTCGAGCCATATTGCACAATTACCATGCGACTCACTTCCTGGAACACGTGGCCCGAAATCCACTTGCTCAGCAATAAAAACATATGCCGAATCAGCATTGAATATTGGAGGAACTATCCTTGCCTTTTTTGCAACATTCTTTTTAGATCTTTTACCTTGACTCATCTGACAAGATGAAATCAATAAAAGCAGAACTATTACAGATGAAATTAAATATGTTATTTTATTCATTACGAAAATAAATTTAAAGCTCTAGACTATTACCAAACTCCCCAACAAACACCATTGTTTCGAGGTTATTTCTTTCTCTTGGTTTTGTTTCCATCCCTGCCATATCTTCAGGAAGCTCATCAACATTACCATAATACCCAATGGCTGTTATGGATACGGCTTGAAAATCATCCGAAATATTAAACAACTCTGCCGCTTTTTTTGCATCAAAGCCACTCATTTGATGAGTATGAAGCCCTTGATTTACAGCCTCAAGTATCATTATTCCAACAGCCTGACCCAAATCATACTTGAAGGTAACATTTTGCTCACCATTATGTTCAAAAGTTTTTTTGGCAATATTAAGAACAAGAATCGGGGCTTTGCCGGCCCACTTTATGTTCCAATCCACAAGAGTACTCAAAATTTTATTGTACGTTTCATCACCATTCTCACCAATAATAAATCTCCAAGGTTGAGCATTAAATGCTGATGGTGCCCATCGAGCAGCCTCTAATACGCTTTTAATTTTTTGTTTTTCAACATGTTGCGAGCTAAATGCCCTAGGGCTCCATCGTTGTTCACTTAAAGCACTAATATGGAAATTATTATTTGTGAGATTTTTCATTCTGTAGGAAGTTAATTAAACTTCAAAATTACTCAAAAAACCATTGTAAAAATAGCTCCTTCCTCTTGTTTTGATCTCACACTTATACTACCTTTATGCATTTGCATAATTTGTCTCGAAAGACTCAGCCCTATTCCTGACCCCTGCTTTTTTGAAGTAAAGAAAGGCATGAAAATTTTGTCCAAAGAATCCTGTTTAATTCCTTTGCCATTATCTGCAATTTCAATGGTTGTCCGATTGTTTAAATTGACTGACGCAACTATTGTAATTTTAGGTTTATGATTATTGGTTTCAACTTCCATAACTGCATCAATGGAGTTTAACAGTAGGTTTATTAGTACCTGATCAATTAAATCGGGATCAGCCAAAAGCTTTAAATCTGTGGGAAATATTTTTATGGTAGTCTCAATTTTATTTGTTTCAAACTTTGGCCCCAATAATTCTAAGGCTCTGTCAAATAACTCACTTACATGAAAATGGCGGAAATTTGGTTTTGGTATTCTTGTTAGGTTCCGGTATAGTTCAACAAAATTTAGCAGACCTTTACTCCGGTTTCCAATGGTTGTAATTGCTTGCTTAACATTGTCCATATCTTCCATAAAATCTTCGGAAGAAGGAGGATTTTTATCATGTTCTTTGAGTATTTCAGCAACGGTCTCCGAAAGGGATGAAATTGGAGTAATTGAATTCATTATTTCGTGAGTAAGCACTCTGATGAGTTTTTGCCACGATTCGATTTCCTTTTGCTCGAGCTCAGGATGAATATCTTGAAATGATACGAGTATATACTCTTCACCACGCATCCTAAATTGAGTGGCATGCATTGATAATTGAAGAAGTTCGTCGGCAACAAATACTTTTATTAATGATTTATCACCAGCCTCCATATTGAGTAGTTTATCGGGTAACTCACCCTCAATTGAACTCAAATCATTTATATTTCGTAATCGGGGTAACTGCATTAACCGTTTTACCGCATTATTAAAAACATCAACAGTACCATCTCTTTTAAATACAATTATCCCAATACTAACATGCTGAATAACTGTAAGCAAATAATTAAAATGCTCTTCCTTCTCTGTTTTATTTTTATTAAAGGCGTTTATTACTTCATTAAACTCTTTGTTAAGTCCTTCAAAACTTTTACCCAATTCATCATCGGCGAAAGCGCTTGTAAAATCAGCATGTCGTATGGATTCGAAAAAGTGTGTTAGCTTAATGTTTGTTTGTTCAGTATATCTAATTAATGAAATAATTTGAGCAATAAATAGTACTCCAAGAATAATTGAGCTAACGGCATAAGCAGTTTGCCGATGTATAAAAAATATCAGCATAAACGTACTCATTATTAGCAGTATCCTAATAATGACCTGTATTCTAAAGCTCTTATAAACCATACTTCTCTATTCTGCGATAAAGTGAGGCACGTGTTAAACCTAATTCTTTGGCTGCCCTACTAATATTACCACCATGTTTATCAATAACTTTTCTAACCAGGACTTTTTCAACTTCTTCAAGGCTAAGATTATCTGGAGAAAAGGCATCAGTGTTTTTTTCTTCCTTAGTATCAATAAAAAAGTCATGAGGTTCAAGAATATTGGATTCGCTAAGTATCACCGCTCTTTCAACAGCATGTTGAAGTTCACGAATGTTACCGGGCCAATCATGCATTTGTAAACGCTTCATTGTTCCTGTATTAATTCGTTTTTTAGCAACCTTGTATTTAGTGCAATATGTATTGAGAAAACTATCAATTAAAGGTTCAAAATCTTCTAATCTATCTTTAAGAAGCGGTAATTTAATTTCAACAGTATTTATACGATATAGTAAATCCTGACGAAACTTATTTTCATTAACCATTTGATAAAGAGGCATATTTGTTGCGCATATTAACCTTACATCAATATCAATTTCTTTATTTGAGCCAAGCCTAACAACTTTACGGCGTTGAAGCACACTTAATAATTTTGATTGCAAACCATGACTCAAATTACCTATTTCATCAAGAAATATAGTCCCACCACTTGCCACTTCAAATCTTCCAGCTCTATCTTCTTTCGCGTCTGTAAAAGCACCCTTTTTATAACCAAATAGCTCACTTTCAAAAAGACTTTCAGTAATAGCTCCCAAGTCGACACTTATAAAAACATTGTCGCGCCTGTTTGATGCCCTGTGTATGGCTCTTGCAACAACCTCTTTTCCTGTACCATTTTCTCCTAATATCAACACATTGGCGTCAGTTACAGCAACTTTATATGCAATTTTCATCACATTTTGCATTGCCTTTGATGACCCAATTAGATTGCTATGGCTTTGGTTTTGATCGGCTATAAATACTTTTTGTTTCGACTTTAAGCTTTCAAGCTCAACTTTTGATTCACGTATCCGTAAAGAAGTATAAATTGTTGCAAGTAGTTTTTTATTATCCCATGGCTTCAGAACAAAATTAGTTGCTCCTTCTTTAATACCCTGAACTGCAAGTTCGATATCACCATACCCTGTAATAAAAATCACAACTGCTGCCGGATCGATCTCCAAAATTACATTTAACCAATGAAAACCTTCTTGTCCGCTTGTGGCATCGCGTGAGAAATTCATGTCAAGCAATATCACATCATAGTTTTCATTCTTAAGTATATCAGGTATATTTCCAGGATTTTTTTCAGTATGTATAATGCTAATGTGCTGTCTTAAAAACATTTTTGCTGCTAACAATATGTCGGCATCATCATCAACTATTAATAATCTGGCATTTATCTTACTCATTTCTAACAGGTATTTTTAATGTTATTTCGTGTTGAAAAAAATAGTTGGTTAAAATTACAATTAATTGTTCACCTTTGTACAAATATATGGACGATTTCGAACACAAAATGTTACACTTTAACAAAATTAAATTCTAATGCATGCATTATCAACAATATGTGAGCAGTGGCATAGAATTAGTTAAAGTTTGTTAATGTTACATTGTGCAGATAGGCAAATGACTGAATAAGTGAATAAACCACAAATCTAACTATGATAGAAACTTTTAATCTCACCAAAACATTTGAGGCTGAGAATATAAAAACTATAGCTTTACGTAATGTCAATCTAAAGGTTGAAAAGGGTGATTTTATTGCTATTATGGGACCATCGGGCTGTGGAAAAACTTCATTACTGAACATACTAGGTATGATTGATAATATATCTGATGGTAAATATTTATTTTTCGGACAGGATATATCAAGATTATCTGAAAAGGAAAAAACAAATATCAGAAAACGTAATATTGGATTTGTATTTCAAAATTTCAATCTCATTGAAGAACTAACTGTATATGAAAATATTGAGCTCCCCCTGCAATATTTAGGATGGAAACGAAAAGAGCGCAAAGAAAGAGTTGAAGAGATTATTACAAGGATGAAAATTAGCCATCGAAAAAACCTATTCCCAGTTCAGCTTTCTGGAGGGCAACAACAACGCGTTGCAGTTGCCAGAGCAGTAGTATCAAATCCTACATTATTACTGGCTGATGAACCTACTGGAAACCTAGATTCGATGCATGGCGAAGAAGTGATGACCATGCTAAATGATCTTAACAAAGCCGGAACAACAATAATAATGGTGACACATTCGAGGCGCGATGCTTCGTATAGCAGACGTGTGGTTCACTTATTTGACGGACAAATTATTAATGAAAATCTTAATGAAATGGTTTAGCACAATAACTTTTGTAAAGTTATTAAGTTGAACATTTGTTCGAAACAACAAGGATTGAAGGAAAATGACTGGTAATTATTTTAAAATAGGATACAGGGTACTCTTAAGGCAAAAGAGCTACACATTGCTAAATATCACAGGTTTAGCAATTGGCATCGCTGTGTTTACTTTCATATTTTTATATATCCAAAGTGAAGTTCGTTACGATACACAATGGACTGATTATAAAAAAATATATCGTGTTACAAGTGAATTTACTGTTGATGGCAAAACAGAAAAAATGGCATTAACCCCTTTTAGACTAGCCGAAGATTTCAGAAAAGAATTTCCAGAAGTAGTTTCTTCAACAAACATGTTTTTTACCGATCCTTCGGATATTAATGATATATCATCGGTTACTTACGAGGGAAAAGTGTTCGAGATACCTGACATTACACTTAGCGAACAGCACTTTTTTAGTATATTTGATTATACTTTTTTGCAAGGAAATAAGGATTCTGCTTTAAGCAAACCTAATACAATGGTTATATCTTCAACCATTGCCAATAAAATTTTTGGTAACGAGTCGGCCCTAGGAAAAAAATTAAGTACAGTGGTTCGTGAATATACCGTTATTGGTGTTTATGAAGAAAAGAAAACACCTACTCACCATAATTTTGATGCAATTGTTTCAGTTTCATCACTGAATGAAAAAGGATATGAAAGGCTACAAAAAGATTGGTACTGGCTCACTTGTTACACTTATATAAAAACCAAAGACAATGTAGATATTGATGATTTGGCTTTTAGATTTAACGAATATGCCAACAAAGAGCAAAGTATTTCATCAAAA
>JASFZK010000272.1:0-22050 GCA_045267845.1 Bacteroidota bacterium
GACCCAAGCTTTTGCCCTGATCGAACCAAACCACCGGGGTTAATATTCGACTCTGTAACAATTCCTCTATATGGCGCTCTGAGTGTGTATTTATCAAGCCTTGCTTCAAGGTTTTTGATATTATAATATGTAGTAAAAACTTTACGGCCAGTTACAAAAAACTTCTCCTTTCGTGAATTCGTTTCGGGGAGGTTTGGAATTGAACGGTTAATAACAATTGAATTAAGATAGTTATCCCATTTTTTTTGCTCCTCAGGAAATTCAAGTTTAATATCAGGTAATATAGAGGTTACAAGACTTTGAAATTCGCTTCTTTGAGCCATAAGATTAGCTCTAAACTCTCTATCATCGATAGAAATAAATAGCTCACCTTTTGAATAAACCTGACCTGTGCGAAAGTCCTTTGGGGTAGGCTGAAGTACGCCATTTACCTCTGCAAAAATATCAACTCTGTTTTTCGCCCTTATTTGCCCCGAGCCTTCAACAATTAAAGGCAAATTAGTATTACTAACTTTAGATGTTAATGCCACAGTTGTTTTTTGTGCCACTTTACGTTTTGGTGGCTTTTTAAGCCCCGATATATATGAATACCCAAAAATTCCGGCAACCAATATTGCGATTGCTATTATCCAAGTTTTTCTTGCTTTCATACTATTGTTATATTAATTTATTCTATTTAGTTATTTTGATTAATTGGTTTGGGTATAAGGGAAATAATAGGAATAGAGGGTGTAGGGGATGGAATGAAATATTGAATTGAGAATGGACATATATGTATATTTATGATTGATGATTCCTCTTTATTTAAGACTTAATCTACGATTAGACAATTCCATTTGCATATATATTCCCTCCTATTTCCAAAAAACTGTAATACATAAACCTTATTTCCCTTATACCCCCATATTTTCCTTCTCCAACAAATTTTCTCTACACCATATATTCAAAAATAGTTGCATCTACAACTTACTTTCCATTTCAGTTAATCGGTCTGTTATCTTTTTCAAGAAAGAAACAACATTCTTTATCTCTTCATCAGTAAAGCCTTCTTGAATTTCATTTTTCAGATTTTCAAATATTGGCTGTAACTCATCTAACAGTTCTTTTCCTTCTTTTGTAAGATATAATGAATTTATCCTTTTATCATCCTGATTATTAATACGTACTACTTTATGATCCTTTTCAAGAATAGTTATAGATCTAGCTATGGAGGTTTTATCCCTGTCAAGCTTTTCGGCTAATTCCTTTTGACTAATTCCTTCATTACACGACATAATTTTAAGTATAACCAATTGCTCGTGCGTTATGGAAAAATTATTTGCATGCATAGATTTTGTTATAAAGTGCGCCATTCGGTGAGCACTCATCCCAATCCACCTTCCAATAAAATCAGGGTCAAATTTCTTCATCATTAAGTTGTATATACATCTAATTGGCGGCAAATATATATTATTATTCTTTTACAAATTAATTTTTTTTATAACATTATGATACTTTAAGCAAACATATCACGAAAATATCTATTGTTATAATCAAGTTTGTAATGTCAGTTGTTTTATCAAGGATTTATAATGAAATACATACCCATTTTTAAGGGAATATAAAGTTTGCAATCATGACTATGTGTTTAATCTTGCAGTTTTATTAACTCGCCAGTACCAGTCTTATCAAAGATAACTGTAGATGGATTACCAGCATAATATATATTTCCAATACTTTCGATGGTAGCACTAAGATGTTTTTCTGATCTCACATACATATTATTACTACTCCTGTTATTAACATATATAAAACCAGACTCTATATCAACCATATTAATTAAGCCAAAACCAGAAGAGTAAACATAAGACAATCCACTTTTCCCACTTAGTACTATATCCATAGTACCATAATGCAAGGAACAATGCAAAAGGTCAACATCTAACTCCATTTTAATTAAACCTGCACCTTCGTGAGCCATAATCCATAAACTATCGGTAACTAATGTACCAACTGTGGTGATATCACCAATGGAGCGATACTCAATGGAATCGATATCAATATAATTTAAATAAACAAATATTGGCGTTTCAAAACTTCTTATCCAATTACAATTGTTATCATTTCTAATTTCGAGAATACCACTTTCACTCACATCTGTAATAATTCCATTGATTAAGTTTGAACCAGCCTCAACTACAATGTAGTTACTATCTGATTTTTTCAGAACAAGGTTAACATTATCTCTAAGCAATAAACTATTAAAGTCATGAACGCTACGAGTTTCAGTCTCAATATTACCGGTGGAATAAAAGCAATCAGTTACAGCGCCCTTTTTACATGATGCAAAAAACACAACCGCCAATATTGGTATTAGTAGATATTTCTTCAATTATGTTTAATTTTTCGTTTGTAAATAAATTTTAGCTGGTAACCTAAACCAAACCCAATGTACTCAGCTTTACCCAAGTGGGCACTTAAAACAATATTTGCGAATAGCTTGTCAACTATAAAATACTTAAGTGTAAACCTTTGATAAAGTTCACCTTCACTCCTATCCAAACCGCTCAAATAAACACCGGCATTAACTAATACTGACATGCGATCCATAACCAGTTCATATGCAAAATTCACACCAGTTTTAACCAGCAGCAAATTATTTGTTACATCAACATATTTATTTTTAAGCACTTGTTTATCTGATCCATCATAGGTAAAATCGAGTCCAATACCAAACTTACTTTTATAAGATACCCGTGTCAATATATTTGCAAAACCGGCAAAAACATAATAACTACTGCCATATTCTTCATTCATATCTTTAAAAGCCACGGCGGTTGCAAACTCAACGCTTAAATATTTTCTTCCATCAAACTCAAATGGGTATAATTTGGGTAATATTTTTCTACTTTGTAAATTATTAGGCTTGCTTAAGAATGACGAAATACCAACAGATGCTGTTAATATATTAAGTCCGTAATTTGGTGTTTTCATTGATCCATTGGAGAAATGCGTCAACCCCATACCTGTTGTAAAAGTAAGCATTTTCGATAATTTAAGCCTGTATTCAAAAAACAAGCTAGCTGCAATATTCAAATGTGAGCCTATGGCAAAATTCTTGTAATTATCAATCCTGTCAAAATGATTTGTTAGATACCCTATACCCAAACCCACTTTGAAATTTAATGATTGTTTTTCATCATAAATAATGGGGAAATTTATTGTGGGGTACAGTGCAATAGCTGAACCTAATTCAGGATAGCCGCCCATATCTGAATACCACAAACTAATACCCACAAGAGGATATGCATATTCTGCCTCCCACCTATGCTTTCCAAAAGTGGCTTTTTGCAAACTTATTTCAAAAGCTGGAAAATGTGATCTGAAAACATCAAGTTCAAGATGATGGCTCATTAAAAAGCCATATTGCATTTTAAATTCTGCAGTTAAATTATGCTCCGTACCAGGTTTTTCAGGTTGTGCAATTGTGGTACAATTAAACAACACGAACAACAAGATAGATGATATTAATTTTTTAGAACGCAATGATATTATGAATTTTTAGTGCAGCAAAGGTAATAATACCATGAGTAAACACGAAGAAAGTGTTAAAATATTCCATATTAAAGATTAACAATTTGCCGCTCGTATAATCTTCTATTACAGCCTTAACGCATTAAAATTAAAAGAAGTTGTAACTTTAGCATAATTTCTAAAGAAATATTTAATAACTTGCACCTTTTTAAGTGCATAAGTCATTATAAAAAATAATTTCTTAAATGAAGGCAAAACAAAAATCAAAGCATATATTACTGGTAGAGGACAACTTGCTAAATCAAAAGTTTGCAATGGCTGTTCTTAGGATGAAGGGGTACACATGGGACTTAGCTGAAAATGGCAAAGTTGGAGTTGAACTTTTTGAGAAGAACGAGTACGAAGCAATATTAATGGATATCCAAATGCCTATAATGAATGGTATTGAAGCTACTACTGAAATCAGAAAGATGGAAGAAGAGAATGGATGGCAAAGAATTAAAATAATTGCTGTTACTGCATTTGCAATGCCAGGCGATGCTGAGAAATTTAAGGAAGTTGGCCTCGATCTTTACATTTCAAAACCTTATACAAGCAACCAGCTAGTATCGTTTATTGAGCTTTAAAATGCAAGAAAAGTTAGAAGCATTTAAAAAGCTGCTCATTATCATGGATGAACTCAGAAGTGGTTGTCCTTGGGATAAAGAACAAACCTTTGAAAGTCTCCGTCATTTAACAATTGAAGAAGTTTACGAATTATCAGATGCCATTCTTGATAAAGATATGGATGCCATAAAAGGTGAACTTGGCGACTTAATGTTACATCTAGTTTTTTATGCAAAACTTGGTTCCGAAACTAATAGTTTTGATATTAAAGATGTGCTGGACGGCATCTCTAAAAAGTTAATACACAGACATCCACATATTTATGGCGACACTAAAGTTACTGATGCAACAGATGTACTCAATAACTGGGAGAAATTAAAATTAAAAGAAGGTCGCACCTCGGTTCTTGAGGGAGTTCCTAAATCTCTTCCTCCCTTGGTTAAAGCATTTCGAATTCAGGAAAAAGCTAAAGGCGTTGGATTTGAATGGGAAAAGCGTGAAGATGTGTGGGATAAAGTGATTGAGGAGCTTAATGAACTTAAGTTTGAAGTGGACAACAACTCTGCAAAACTTAAAATAGAAGATGAACTTGGAGACTTGCTATTTGCCATAACCAATTATGCTAGGTATATTGGTGTGAACCCCGAAGATGCCCTTGAAAAAACTAATAGGAAATTTATTAGAAGATTTCAGTTTATCGAGAAACAATCAGCTATGGAAGGTCATAAACTTGAAGATATGACTCTTGAGGAGATGGAAGCGTACTGGATAAAGGCTAAAGGGTTTGAGTAACGTTTTTGGAAACGTATTACTATGCAAAAAAAAATCAACATACTGATATTGTTGCTTATCTTAAACCTATTTTCAACTAGTGTATATAGTCAGTCTTCTGATTTCACAAATTACTCTTTCAAGCCAGATAAAGAATACATTAAGTCATACTGGACCGTTACTAAGAAAATTGCAACCGGACCATTTCACTGGAAAAAGAAGGAATGGATAATTGCAGGTTCGGTGGCTGTTGTGGGAGCAGGTCTATATATTTTTGACGATGAAATAAGGAGTATATTTCAGAGCAATAAAAATAACACCCTTGATTTTACATCAAAATATATTTTTGAGCCCATGGGAAGTGGATTATACCCTGCAGCAATATTTGGTGGTTTTTATGTTTATGGGCTAGCAGCAGATAATAAAAGAGCACGGCAGATTGCACTTGGTGGAACTCAGGCCTTTGTTATGGCTGCCGTTTCATCGCAAATTATTAAACATATCTTTCACAGGCATCGTCCCTCGCAAGATATACCCCCAAATCCATATTTGTGGGAAGGACCGTTTACAGGTTGGGATTATACAGCTTTCCCATCAGGGCACACCACTGCTGCTTTTGCCATTGCTTCAATGATGTCGAAGGTTTATAAGGATAAAGTTTGGGTTGGAGTATTATCGTACGGACTGGCTACAGGAGTGGGACTTTCAAGAATTTACGATAATGTTCACTGGTCCACCGATGTGCTAATTGGTGCAGCATTGGGCTACGCAATAGGTCAATCTGTTTACAGTATTATGTCAGAAGAATCTAAATTTTCCATGGGAGTTTCGGATACCGGGGCCATCTCAGTTGCATATCGAATTGATTAATGTGGGAATTAACAACTATCATTCCACAGCATCCCTCAATACGAATCTCTTATCGTTATAACTTTTAAGTTGTTTTTAAAAACATCTAGATTAATTGACTTTGCGGTGATGAATTCAATTTCGATACTTTCACCAGGAAGCAAATCGAAATAATTATTAGAAAACCTACCTTCAATTTCATCAACACTTAGAAATATATTTTTCGCCAGATTGGTAGTTGTGATACCTATAGTAAATCCAAGTTCTGAAGTTTTGGTAGTGTATTGAATATTAGGCTTTGGTAAATCCAAGTCTGCTACCTTTGAAAAATATAGTATATTTTCAGATAGTGAGTTATCATAAGTGTCAGTAACTTCAGCATGAAGAAGCACTCCACCACGATTAACTTTATTTACAATGCTATCCAAACTCACATTAAAATATGTACTACTGGAATTTGCATTAATGACTATACTACTCTCATTGGCAAATAGCTTGTTACCATAAAAATCAATGACAGAAAGCTTTAGCTTTGCATCAATATTTTTCAAATTATCAGAAACAATAAAAACATTAAGTTGACTTATGGAATCAATTTCGGGTATAACCAAAATGTGATTAAAGGCATTTTTAACAAAATAATGCATTGCTTTCCAATTGCCATAATAATCAATACCAGACCATGATGCTACTGGCCAACAATCGTTTAACTGCCAATACAGCGAGCCCATGCAATGGGGCATATTCAAACGGTGAGCTTCAATTGCGGTTTTAATTCCCTCGGCTTGAAGTACATGGTTTACATATAAAAACATTGGAAAATCCATAGGATCATTATAATCACGTTGCATATATTCCTGAATGGTAACATTGCCAATACTTGATCGCTGATGCGATTTCATGACTTCTGAATTAATATCCCAATCATCTTCAACTGCATATTTTTTTACAGAGTTCAATTCGGGAAATGACTGAAAACCATACTCCGACATAAAACGAGGGATTTCTTCTTTATATTTTGAGAAAGGTTCCTTTGCCCACCAAACACCCCAATAATGATTGTCGCCTGATTTTCCATTTTCCAATTCGCCAAAACCTGCACTTGGTGATGATGACCAATATAATCTTTGTGGGTCGAGTTCCTTAACAACATTTGGTAGAATATTATGAAAAACATCATCATAAGCTTTCCAAACAGTATCTACAATATCCTGACCTTGATTTTTCAGTAAGTTCTCTTTCCAACCCCATCTATTCCATGCCGATAATATTTCATTGTCGCCACACCATAAAGCTATGGAAGGGTGATTACGAAGGCGTTTTACATTTTGTATTGCTTCCTCTTTTACATTTTCCACAAATTCTTTATTACCTGGATACATTGCACAGGCAAACATAAAATCTTGCCAAACTAATATGCCATATTTATCACACAAGTCGTAAAAAATATCTTTCTCATAAATGCCACCTCCCCAAACTCTTAACATATTAAAGTTTGCATCAACTTCCGATTTAATGAGGTTTTCATAATCTTGGTCACTAACTCTACCTAGAAATATATCTTGAGGAATATAATTTGCGCCTTTCATAAAAACAGGGTGCCCGTTTAGCTTGAAATAAAAACTACGCCCAATGCTATCAACCTCTTGAACTACCTCTACTGTGCGTAAACCAATATTTTGGTTTTTTGATGACAAAATACCCAACTCGTTAACTACCTTAATTTCTATATTGTAAAGCTTTTGTTTTCCTAATCCATTTGTCCACCAAAGTTCTGGATTTGATATTGCAAAAGGAATTGATATTTTATTAATTCCTATTTTGAGATGTAGTTTTTCAGTAAAAATATTTATTGAATCGACAAACCCAATAATGCTAATATTTTCATCTTTAAGTGATTCTATTTCGATTTCAGCAATAAGAGCTGCTTTATCCTCTGTTAATTCTTTCTGGATAATATTAACATCAATAATTTTATTGTTATTCCAAGCTACGAGTTCAATATCCTGCCAAATACCACTTGTTACTAATCGTGGACCCCAATCCCAACCATAATGATATTGCGCTTTACGAGTAAAAACACAAGTTTTTTTATCGCCAACACCCCCTATATGTGATTGATCGTTTTCGGCACCGGGAAGAAAATAGCCAAGGTTTTCACGCATATATAACCCAATGTTAATTGGCGATTCAAAAACAATTCTCAAATTATTCTCCCCAACCTTCAATTTATCTTTACAACTTACTTCCCAATACATAAACATGTTATCAGCATCAAGTATTAGATGGTTATTCAAATATACTTTAGCATAAGAATCTAAACCTTTAAATAGAATCTCAACAATATCATGATCAATAATACTTTTATCAATTCTAAAATAAGTACGATATTCCCAGTCTTTTTTGTCAATCCATTGCAGGTTATGCTCATTGAGCCTGTAGTAAGGATCTTCGATTATATTATTTGCCAATAAATCGGTATGAACAGAACCTGGAACTGTGGCAGGGAGCCAGTTGGAATCACTTGTACTTTTAAATGTCCAGTTACTATTAATTTTTTTTATTATTGTATTTTGAGAAATAAGAGGATTAATATATCCCAAGAAAAGAAGAGTAAGTGTAATAAATATATTTTTCATTTTTATACTATGTGGTCTTTTTATTGCTGTTATATAGTATTATCAACAACAGTTGTTTTGATCGCACTAGATATTTCGTTTGCTATCTTAAGAACATAATCTTTTCCTCCTGACAAAAGTTCAATATCATGATTAGGCAGTATCATTTTTAGTTTATAAACTTCGTTAGTTTGGGAGCGACTTATGGAAACAATATGCATACTTTGAGTTTCTTGCACATTAATAATTTTTAAATTAACTAAGGAGCTAATATCTTCCCAATCACCAGCTTTAAACATAAAGATACCAGCATATTTTTTTAGTCTACTATTTTTAGCATCAATTAGTAATCCTGTTTTTGAAAATAGAAGAATTAAAGATATTACTAAAAACAATATTCCTAACCAGTCTTGTACAATAACTCGCCATACACCAACGGCAAGTAGCATAAATCCTAAATAGTAAAAATTTGGTGGGAGTTTACCTGTTTCTAAGTTTAGTATCATTTTGTAAAGTTAATATTTCTTACAAGGGTACAAAATTTTAAGTGTTGGTTTTTTGATTGAAGAAAACCAAACCAGCCGGGTTTTTCTCAACCCGGCTGGTTAAAAAAGAGTAAACCGAATTAAAACTAAACGAATATCACATCACAATATGAATTTCTCGACCAGGCGGGATAAAAAAACCCGACGGGTCTTGCTTCAACCCGCTGGGTTTTACCCAACCCGTTGGATTGAACCAATTACTTTTGAATATTACTACCAAGCTGCAGTAATTGCAGTGATAGCTTGTTGAAATGCCGATGATATTTTACTTACCTGGTGGATGCTGACAGCGGAAGCACCCGTACAGGTTAGAAAAATACAATCGGTATAAAACAACTATAAACGGAAAGCACGCCCGGCCGCCCAAACAAAATAAAGCCACAAAGAAAATAATTTCTTCATGGCTTTATAAGAAGTTTTCGACCCGACGTGTCGTAAAAATATTTATCCCCTCAAAAAGGAGTTAATTTTATCAACGCTATCTTTGGCATCGCCATACAGCATGTCGGTATTCTCTTTATAAAATAATGGATTTTCAACACCGGCATAACCTACCGCCATTGAGCGTTTCATAACAATTACCTTGGCAGCATTCCATACTTCGATAATGGGCATTCCGTAAATTGGGCTGGCAGGATCCTCCTGAGCACCAGGATTTACAATATCATTGGCGCCAATAACGAGCACAACATCAGTTTCGGGAAGATCATTATTAACCTCCTCCATCTCCTTAACCAAATCATAAGAAACATTGGCCTCCGCCAACAAAACATTCATATGACCGGGAAGTCGTCCGGCAACAGGATGTATACCAAATTGAACCTTTTTACCGTCTTTCATAAGCTGATCAACCAAATCGTGAACAGGGTATTGAGCCTTTGCAACAGCCATTCCGTAACCAGGCACGATAATAACTGACTTTGCTTCACGCAATAATTCAGATACTTCCTCATGATTAGTAGAGGTTACTTCACCTTCCATAGCCATGGTTTCACCTGTAGGCGTGCTTCCGAAACCTCCAAAAATAACCGATAAAAAAGATCGGTTCATGGCCTCGCACATAATAATTGAAAGAATAGCTCCCGAGCTACCAACCAATGCTCCGGTTACGATAAGTAAATCGTTGCCTAGCATAAAACCTGCTGCTGCTGCTGCCCATCCTGAATAGGAATTAAGCATTGACACTACCACAGGCATATCAGCTCCTCCAATGGCCATAACCATCATTACTCCAATAAATGAAGCAATTAGGGTCATGATTACTAAGAAAATCATTCCGTCGGTTCCGTGAGCCATACTAAATAATACTCCAAGAATTACTGATATAACTACTAATGAAATATTAACTGCATGCCGACCTGTATACACTAAAGGTTTGCTTCTTATTTTTCCGTCTAACTTACCCCAGGCAATTATGGATCCTGTAAAAGTAATTGCTCCAATGAATACACCAATGAAGACTTCAACCAGATGAATGGTGTGTTCGGCTCCTTCAATTTTAGCAGTTGCTGGATCAAGATATGAACCAAATCCTACTAATACGGCAGCTAAACCAACAAAACTATGAAGTATTGCCACCAATTGTGGCATGGATGTCATTTCTACTTTGCGGGCTACTATAATTCCTATTACCGATGCTATGGCAATGGCAACAATTATATAAACCTGCCCCTCAACGCCTTCTCCCAAAACTGTGGAAAGTATGGCGATTATCATACCTATAATTCCGTAATATATTCCTCTTTTTGCAGACTCTTGAGATGATAATCCTCCAAGGCTCAAAATAAATAATATACTAGCAAATAAATATGATGCTATTTGTAATTGTACTGATATCATATTACTATTTTCTAAACATTTTTAACATACGATGAGTTACAAAGAAACCTCCGACTATATTAATACTTGCAACCAGTATGGCCACAAAGGCAATAATAGTCATTGGATCAGATAAGCTGTCGCGCGTTTGTAATAACCCACCAATAATAATAATTCCGCTAATGGCATTAGTCATGGCCATTAAAGGGGTATGTAGAGCGTGTGATACATTCCATATCAGCTGCCATCCTACAAATATGGATAGTACGAATACAGTAAGATGTCCCATAAAATCAGGAGGAGCTACAGTGCCAAGTAAGTATAAAAATGCACCAATAAGTCCCAATGTAATTGCCATTGATATGGTTTTCTTTTTGGCAAGTTGAGCAGGGGTTGGACCTGTTTCTTCAACAACTTTAGTTTCGGCTTTAGGTTTTTGTGGACTAACTGGTAGAGGTTCGGGTGGCCAATTAATGGCACCATCATATGTTACCATAGCTCGTTTTACCACATCGTCATCCATGTCTATTTTAAAACCTTCGGCTTTACCCATGTCGTCAAGTAAGTGACAAAGGTTGTTGCCATATAACTGACTTGCTTGTGATGGTAGTTGACTCAGTTTTCCAACGATGGTTACTCCATTATCAGTAGTATAAACCTCATTGTTTTTTGTAAGAACGCAGTTTCCGCCAGAAGAAGCAGCTAAATCTACAATTACTGACCCTGGTTTCATTACTGCAACGTGATCAGCAAGTATAAGTTTAGGTGCGTCACGCCCCGGTATTTGCGCAGTTGTGATAATTATATCAACATCAGCAGCTTGCTCCTTGAATAAAGCCATCTCAGCATCAATAAATGCCTGACTCATTACTTTTGAATAACCTGAATCGGTTGCACCGTCTTCCTCAATTTCTACAGTAAGAAACTGTGCACCCATACTCTCTATTTGCTCAGCAACCTCCTTGCGAGTGTCAAAAGCACGCACAATCGCTCCTAACGAATTGGCAGTACCAATGGCTGCTAATCCAGCAACACCAGCCCCAATTACCAATACTTTAGCTGGATCAACTTTACCAGCTGCAGTTATTTGACCATTTAAAAAGCGGCCAAAATAATTGGCACTTTCTATCACAGATCTGTAACCTGCAATGTTCGCCATGGATGAAAGAACATCCATTTTTTGAGCGCGTGAGATGCGTGGTATTGCATCCATTGCAATGGCATTTACTTTTTTCGCAGATAGCTTTTTAAGCAGGTCTGGATTTTGTGCTGGCCATAAATAGCTCAACATCACCATACCTTCGTGCATCATTTCGATTTCAGCATCGGTAGGTGCTAATACTTTTAGTAATATATCTGCAGTTTGATAAACTTTTTCAGCAGTTGGCAATATTGTTGCTCCTGATTTGGAAAACTCTTCATCGCTATAGTTTGACCGTATACCGGCATCTTTTTGGATGAAAACCTCAAACCCCTGCTTTATTAATCGTTGTACAGTCTTAGGCGTTGCCGCAACACGTAATTCTTGCGGATTTACCTCTATTGGAATCCCAACTTTCATAATAACATTTTGTTTTTTTGATGGCGCAAATATACTATAATCCACTAACACGAATTCTAGCATTCGGCATACCAAATATTTATCATTCAAACGTATGGTACTATCGAAAAAATCAGTGTCCGAAATCGTGAATAATAAGCACGGTTTCGGACACACTTCATCGTAATAAAATGATAATTATACACATATCTTACTGTATTTCATACCAATACAATTTCGGCATAAAATTAGTTACATCACAAAAAAAAGGAAACCTATGTGTAATTTTAAAAAAGTACTGGGAATCATTGTTTTGATTTCAACAATATCCATAACAGCTGTAAGTCAACGCAGTAATCTTTACATGACCAAGAATATTAAAGATGCATATGATAATAAAACACGCAATTATGATGGTGCTCCTGGCGAAGCTTATTTTCAAAATACAACAGATTATTCCATAACCGTAAACCTTGATCCAGTTACTCGTGAAATATCAGGAGAGGAAACAATTACATATAAAAATAATAGCCCGGATACTCTAAAACGCATTATTATTTGTTTATATCCCAATTTATTTAAAAAAGGTGCGGTTAGAAAAAAAGCCATAGTCCCTGATGATGTTAATGATGGAGTTACGATGAGCCATATTCAACAAAAAGACAATGTCATTGATTTATCATCTAAAGATGTAAGAAAATATGGTACAAATTTGATTATTACTCTACCTACCCCAATAGCTCCAAATAGTACAACTAGTTTTGGTATTAACTGGCATTATACTTTTCAGGGAAAAACAAATTTAAGAGAAGGATTATATCATGATTCTTCATTTTTTGTTGCTTATTGGTATCCAAAGATTGCTGTTTTTGACGATATAGATGGGTGGAATGTACATAGTTTTAACGGCGAACAGGAGTTTTACAATGAATATGGAAGTTTTGAGGTAAGCGTTACTGTTCCAAACAATTATTTGGTATGGGCTTCGGGTATATTACAAAATCCCAAAGAGGTTTATTCTAAAAGAATACTTAATAAATATATAGAATCAAACACATCAGATAGCATAATTAACGTTGTTACTGAAGAGGATATTAACAAGGGTAAATTAACATCTGATAATAAATTCAATACATGGCATTTTCATGCAAACAATATTAATGATTTTGCTTTTGCCACAAGCAATTCATATTTATGGGATGCCAGTAATGTTAAAATAGAAGATAGTACAATCCTATTGAATGCTGTATATTTCAAAGGGTCTGAAGAGTTCACAGAAGTAGTTTATTTTACCAAAGAAACGTTACTGCAATTGAATAATATAACAGGAGTTGCATATCCATATCCTCAAATGACTGCCTTTAATGGCGAAGGAGGGATGGAGTTCCCAATGATGGTAAATGATGGAGATATGGGGTCGAGGAATGGGGCTATATTTGTCACAGCTCACGAAGTTGCGCATACATATTTTCCATTTTATGTTGGAACAAATGAGCAAAAATATGCTTGGATGGATGAAGGTTTAGTTACTTTTTTACCCAAAGCCATTGAAGATTCATTATCAAGTGATGACAGTTACAGTTCATTTGCACAAAACATACGTACATATTCACATTATGCCGGTACTGCATACGACCAACCACTTATGGTACCGTCTGATCAATTAATGGGTCCTCCATATATGTTTGTTTCGTATGGTAGATCAGCCATTGCATTCTATGTACTTAAGAATATTCTTGGTGAACAAATGTTTAAACAATGTATTACCGAGTTTATTAATAGATGGGAAGGCAAACATCCCACTGGTTACGATTTCTTTTATACATTTGAGGATGTATCAGGTCAAAATTTGGATTGGTTCTGGAAACCATGGTATTATGAATTTGGATACCCTGACTTAGCTGTGGAAAATGTTACTCAAGATGCCAATGGTGCGAAAATCAAGATTAAAAATATTACTCAATTCCCTGTACCGGTTAATCTAGTTGTTACTTATGCTGATAGTACTACTCTGCAGATTAACAATAGTGCCAATGTTTGGAAAGATGGAAATGAACTATTCCATGTTGACATAGTTACCGAAAAGAAAATACTAGGTGTGAAAATTAACACAAACGAAGTTCCTGACGGTAACAATGCTAACAATGAGTTTATAATAAATTAATATCAAATTGGTATTATTACAACATCAACTTCTCGGTAAGTGATGCATCTTTCTGAATAATTTGAAGATAATATGTTCCATGTTGTTTTTTGCTCAAATCAATTTTAATGGTGTACTCACCACCCATTAGCTCTGGTTTTCCTGTGAAAACTTTATCGCCGAAATAATTATAAACAATAATTTTTGGAGTCCCTTCTGATCCTAATTTAAACTCTAAATCAACAACACCGTTATCTATATTTATATCAATATTTGAAACATCTAACCTATCAACTTTGTTTCTAATTCCGGCATCACGTAATTCTTTATCAGTTACAACATTGCTATGATTATCATGAAATTCAAACTTATGATAATTGTGAAAATCTGGCATATCTGGGATATCAATTACAATATTTTGAAGCTCCGAAAGCTCACTTAAAGCCTCCAATTCCTTTAACTCTACTAAAGCACTAAGCTCACCTAACTCTTCAAGTAAAACTATTCTTTCACCATCAAGTTCAATTCGCATAGTTTTTAGTTCTTTCATTTCATCATGAAATTTATGAATATCTATGCCGTCGAATATAAATTCTGAGTCATTTTCAATAACCACAACCTTATGTTCGCCATCGCCGTCTTCTTCAATCTTAATAACATATTTCATTTCTTTGTCACCATGCGAGGTTACAACACTGCCATCACTTCCTTTGGTAACAATAAAAATTTGCTTTCCATTTTGAGTGTCAATATCCATATCAATATCCATGGTTACAGTTCCTAATGAATCAGTATCCATAACCCACGACATTGTGCTTGTAATATCTTCATCACCTTCATTTACTGTATATGTCGTATCGGTAACAATTTTTTCACCATTGACAATTTTAACAGTTTTCATTCTAACTTCTTTTTCTTGACTCATGCCTGCAATTGGCAATATCATCGCTAAGACCAGCATTGCAATTCCTGTGTTAATAATAAATTTATTCATAGTTATTTTTTTAATTTTGATTACATCTGCAAATGTATCTTACCAACAGTAACACAAAGGTTAACACCGGTTAAAAAAGGTTAACAAAAGGTTAAAGTTTGATTTTACACTAATACAATTTATTACTTTTGACCTATGTTTATATTTTGGACTAAAAAATAACACTCAATAAAGTATTGTACGATAATATGCAAAAACGATTTAAAATTATACTTTTTTTGATGATTATTAGTCTATTTGGGTTAATAGTTATACAAGGATTGTGGATTAAATATGCCATCGAAACCGAAAAAGCAAGGTTTGACAATCTTGTTTATGGTGCAATGAAATCGGCATTATCTAAAGTAGAACGTAGAAATGTTTTTGATTTTATTGATAACCGTATGGAATTACCAGAACCCCCATCAGATATATCTATCAATATTGAAGTACTAAGCGACCTGTCGGAATCATTATCAACGCTTTCAGAAAACATACATGTGGATGAAATGGAAGCTATGGAATTGAGAGATAGATTAATAATAATTGAAGATTCTGTTTTCAGTTACAAAACCAAATTTTTTACACTACCATATCACCATGATGAACTACACAGCAAAATTCAAATAGTTAATGACTGTACAATTAATACCATTAAACTTATAAATGATAGTTTGATACTAAATTATAATAAAAACCATACCACTTACCATATTATTAGTGACTCACTTGAAAATATTGTAGCTCTTGAAAATGATTATTATTTACTTAAAAAAGAAGAATTAGTTAAAAATAAGCTTAAAATATTTAACGAAAATATGGAGCAATGGGTGATGGAGTTTACAATTGATGAAGGATATAGCTATAGTTACCAAAATAAAATTGAATACGATAGTGCTATAACTATTGCCCTTGAAAACAGTGGGATAAATATAAACTTTGATTATCAATTAATTAAGGAAGATAATGATACAATTCTAATTATTTCGTCATCAACCAATGGTGGCGAATTACTTCCATTAAACTACAAAACAGAGGTTTACCCTGATGATATTTTTTCAAAGGAGCTATTTTTAGTGATCAACTTCCCTGATAGAAATACTCATATTTACAGACAGGTTGCCATACTTGTAATTGGCTCCATAATTTTTACCCTAATAATATTGTTGACTTTTGGTTCAACGCTGTATTATATAATAAAGCAAAAAAAGCTTAGCGAGATTAAGTCAGATTTTATTAACAACATGACGCATGAGTTTAAAACACCTATTGCAACAATAGGTCTAGCTGCTGATGCCATGGAATCACCCAAAGTATTGGGTGTAGAAAAGCCAACTCTTTATTATCTGGATATTATCAGGCAAGAAAACAAACGCATGAACAATCAGGTTGAACGAGTGCTACAAATGGCTTTAATTGAGCAAGGAAGGTTACAACTTGATTTACAAGAAACAGATATTCATGATATAATTCAAAATTCGGTAAAAGTTGTTGAACTATTAACTCAAAAAAGTAAAGGTGAGATATCTACTTTTTTAAGAGCTAACTGTCATATTCTAAAAATTGATGAAATACATATCACTAATGTAATGAATAACCTGCTTGATAATGCTTTGAAATATAGTGATAGACCTCCAAAGATTATGATTGAAACTTATCAGGAACATAATCTAATTTGTATTCGTGTTTCTGATAATGGATTAGGAATGACCAAAGAAGTACAAAGTCAAATTTTTAATAAATTTTACAGGAAACCAACAGGTAATATTCACAACGTAAAGGGGTTTGGATTAGGGCTCAGTTATGTTAAAGCTGTTATTGAATCTCATAATGGTAGCATAAGTGTATCAAGCGAACCTAATAACGGAAGTACTTTTACCATAAAACTAAGTTGTTAACTATGAAAACAAAAAGATACAAACTTCTTCTGGTTGAAGATGATATAAATTTTGGGGCTGTTTTAAAATCATATCTTGAATTAAATGATTTTGATGTAGACTGGGTTGATGATGGAAAGTATGCAATACCTAAATTTGAATCTGCTGACTACGACCTTGTTTTATTAGATGTAATGCTACCTAATATTGATGGATTTTCAATTGCTAAAAGCATTAAAAGCAAGAATTCAAAAGTTCCATTTATATTTATTACAGCTAAAACATTACGTGATGATATTGTTGAAGGATACAAAACCGGAGCTGATGATTACATAACTAAACCTTTTGATTCGGAAATACTGCTTTACAAAATAAAAGCCATTTTAAGCAGAGGGACCAACATAGTTGCTCAACATGAAACACAAACTTTTACGATTGGTGATTTTACGTTTAATTACGAATTAAGGAGCTTGACACTAAAAAACGATACTAATATCCAAACATTATCACCAAAAGAATCTGAATTATTGCAAATGCTAGTATTGAAAAATGGAGAAATACTACCAAAAGTAGTTGCATTAAATACAATTTGGGGTGACGCTAACTATTTTACAGGTAGGAGTATGGACGTATATATTGCAAAGTTAAGAAAGTTGCTTGCAAATGATAAAAACATAAAAATTGTAACTCATCATGGCGCGGGATACAGGTTGATTACTTAACCCTAACAACCTTGGCAACGCCATCTACCTTCTTAAGTTTATGGATTAACTGATCAAGATGTTCATTATTTTTTATGCTAACACACACTTTCCCTACAAATTTTTTGCCCATTGTTTGGAAGTTTACTGATTGCATATTTACTCTTAAGTCATCGGCAATTACTTTTGTAATTGAACCTAAAATGCCCAACTCATCTGTTCCGGTAATACGTAAATTAGCTTCCGAAAATTGATTGTCACCCGAAGATATCCATTTTATTTCAAGTACTCTATACTCATATTTACCACGCAACCTCTTGGCATTAGGACAGTTATTACGATGAATTGTGATTCCACCTTGAGTAGTAATAAAACCAAATACATTATCGCCATTAATGGGATTGCAGCATTTAGCCATACGATAGTCAATGTTTTTGAGATTTTCGCCAATATATAGTATCTCATCCTTATCACTTTCTTCTGGTGGTGTTGGTGGAGCAATTGCCTTCCCTTTTTGCTCAATGGTGTTTCCGGTAATAACTTTAGTTTTATTATTAACCGAAGTATCAACATATTTAAGCAGTATCTTTTTAACCTCCTGAAGTTCTAGTTTATCAGTAGCAATTAAAAAATACAAATCGATACTTGAATCGAGCTTGTAATGCTTAATTAAAAAATTTATTAAATCATCATTACTTCTAATTTTCCAGTTTTTAAGCTTCCTTAGCAGTAGTGACTTTCCAATATCGGCTTCTTTATATTTTTCTTCTTTAATATGTCGTTTAATACGTGTACGTGCCTTATCTGTTGTAACAAAAGAAAGCCAATCGAGTTTTGGAATTTGATTACTAGAAGTTAGTATATCAATTTTATCACCATTTTTAAGAATATATCTAATTGGGACTACTTTGTTATTTACTTTGGCACCTCTACATTTAGCTCCAACATCAGTATGAATACCAAATGCAAAATCGAGTATGGTTGCACCAATCGGCAATTGCTTCAAATCACCTCTTGGTGTAAACACAAATACACTTTCCTGTTTACTATTTCCATTACTCTTATATAACTTATCAAGTATAATTTGATCAGGATTTTCAAGGATATCACGCACTTGTGAAAGCCAGTCTTCAGTATTTTTCTTTTTCATTATACCTTTGTACTGCCAATGTGCTGCTTGCCCCTTTTCAGCCTCATCATCCATTCTATCGGTTCTTATCTGCACCTCAATCCATTTATCATTCGGACCCATTACCGTTGTATGTAAAGATTCGTAACCACTAGCTTTGGGTGTGGATATCCAATCGCGTAACCGCTTTGGATTGGGAGAATAAATATTAGTAATGTGTGAATAAACTTTCCAACAGTCTTCTTTAGCTTTACTTGGTTTACTTTTTATAACAATCCTAACTGCAAACAAATCAAACACTTCCTCAAAAAGAACATTTTGTTTTGTCATCTTTGCCCAAATTGAAGGCACCGATTTTGTTCTCCATTTGATTTCAAAGTTAAATTTATTAGCATGTAGTTCTCTTTCAACTGGTCTGATAAAATCTTGTATATAAACTTCACGTTTAGCTTTAGTTTGTTGTATTTTATCACTTATCTCCTTGTAAATTTCAGGCTGCTCATGCTTCATCACTCGCTCCTCAAACTCCGATTTCACCTTGTACAATCCAAGTCGATGAGCAATGGGAATGTAGAGATACTTTATTTCATCAATTACCTGAACAACTTTTTTATCGAGTATATTGAGCTGACGGATATCATTTAAGCGATGCGCTAAACGGATAAGTATTACGCGCATATCATCAACCATTGATAGGAAAAGTGTACGGAATGTTTCTGATTGGAACGAAATACGCTCCGTACGAAGTTCAGAAATAGTATCAAACCCTGTAATAATTTCGGCAACATGTTCTCCAAAATCATTTTTAATCTTAGCTAAAGTATAATCTGTTTTCTTATTGATTCCATGTAATAATGCACAAATTGCCGATGTTGGTCCTAACCCAATTTCGCGCATTGCTATAATTGCAATATCCAGATTATAAAGTATGAATGGTTTGCCATCAATAGTTTTATCATTACGATAAACATCAGAAGCAATTTCAAAAGCAAGCTTTATTGAGATTTTATCAACGGTGGATAAAGTGTATAAACTACACTCCAAAAGTTCCTGGAACTTATTTTCTATGGTTGTATCGTATGATGTCATAGTTGGTAGTTAGTTGCATAGTCTACACTCATGTTAGAATATGGCTGAAAATCCACTTGATGCAAATATAATGAATGAACTGAAATATTCAAACAATATTATGTTTTTTAATGAAAATTTCCATGAATAAATTGTAACCAACTAAGTTTAAATTATAACTTAATACATAGAAGCTGTCTAAAATTCGTCTATCAGTTTTATTATGTGTCTTTTTCGCCATCTCATCGTTATTTTTTCGCCACGTAGCCAGGCTATGCATCTCAAAAATACATCGATCTGACAAAAAATACATCCTAATAATTTCTAAAAACGAAATTTAGACAGCTTCTTAGAACCTAATCCCACAATTATTGTAGTATTTTTGCGTTGGCAATATATAACTTTTGTAAATGAAAATTTTTAAGATAATAATCATAACTTTATTGATTATTGCTGGTATATCAAACTCTGCCATTGGGCAAATTATAAAGGGCGAAGCAATTGTAGGGCTAAACCTAACTCATGTTGAAGGTGATGAAGTATCAGGTTTTAAAAAGTTTGGATATAATTTAGGTGCTGGTGTATTAATTCCGTTTAAGAAAAAATGGGATGTAAGTATGGAAGTAACCTTTAATCAAAAAGGATCGCGCGAGGGCGATCAATATAATGATACCGATTCACTTGGCAATACATTAACAGGTGCATATAAACTAAGGCTTAACTATGTTGAAGTTCCTGTTCTTGTTCATTTTACAGATAAAGAGTTTATTACAGTTGGTGCAGGGTTTTCATGGGGCAGACTGGTTGGTGTGCAGGAGTGGGAACACGGCAAAATTGTTGAGTCAACAACATTAACCAGTGGTGTTTACGACAGGAATGACTTTAGCTACATCCTTGATGTACGCATACGTGTTAAAGGGCCTCTTAAGTTTGGAGTAAGATATCAGAGTAGTATGGTAAAAATACGAACTCGTGAATTCAGTGATTTGTCAGGAGAAACCTGGACCCGAGACCAGTTTAATAAAGTCCTGACGTTTAGGCTTGTTTATATATTTAACGAAATTCAGAGTAAGCGTAACAAACCCGAGGAATGATGAGAGATGCTGGATATTGGATCAAAAATCTAAACCTACTACCCCACCCCGAAGGCGGATATTACAAAGAAACCTATCGTTCAACCGAGGAAATAAATAGCAACTCACTATCAAATATATTTAAGGGTAATCGAGCCTATTCAACAGCCATTTATTTCCTGTTGGAAAAAGGAAATTTCTCAGCTTTTCATCGTATCAAATCCGATGAGATATGGCATTTTTATGATGGAGACCCCATACTAATTCATGTAATTAACAATAATGGCAAATTAATAACACACGAGCTTGGATTAGAACCACAACATGGGATTATCCCGCAGATTACAGTACCTGCTAATACTTGGTTTGCATCTGAGTCCAAAGGCAATTTTTCATTGGCTGGTTGTACAGTTTCTCCTGGTTTTGATTTTAATGATTTTGAGATGGCAGATAGAAATACACTTACAAAATTGTACGAGCAACATCATCTAATTATTAAACAGTTTACAAGATAAATCTAATAAATTATTTTGATTTATTAAGCTTTTCCTCAAAGCAAATTAGTATAAATCAACTATATTTACGCCATGATATACACTCTTGGCGAATCACTTTTAGATATAATTATTACTTCAATTGATGATACTGTTGTTCGACCGGGCGGTGCAATGTTAAACACAGCAGTTTCTTTGGGAAGATCTAATTTAGAGGTATATTTAATTACTGAGTTGGGCGACGATGACACAGCATCATTAATTACCTCGTTTTTGCATAACAATAAAGTATCATCCAAGTATATAAAGTTGTATAGCAAAAACAATACATC
>JASFZK010000273.1:0-6466 GCA_045267845.1 Bacteroidota bacterium
CCTTTAAGAGTACTGCCAATTTTATTTTTTCCTTTTGCTTTTTCGTAAACAGCATCAAGCAACCGATGTGTTGGTAGTATTAAATGTGCTTTACGCGAAACAAGTAATTTTTCGTTAACATTAATCCCACTTTCTACCAAAGTGTTTATCTCTTTTTGAAGAATGAACGGATCAATTATAACACCATTGCCAATTACGTTTATGGATTTATCATTAAAAATTCCTGATGGAATAGTATGCAGTACAAACTTCTTATTATCAAACTCAATGGTGTGCCCTGCGTTTGGTCCTCCCTGGAACCTAGCAATTATATCGTATTTTGGTGTTAATACGTCAACCACTTTACCTTTACCTTCGTCACCCCATTGTAAGCCTAATAGAACGTCAACTTTCATAGCAAATTTATTTTATATTTTGACAATAAAAATGTAAAACACTGTAGCAAAGCCTGTTACGTATAGTTAATTTGCTACAAACCCTAAAAAAAACCCCGCATTAACAGGGTTTGTTATCTTTACAAAGATAGTAATTTGAATATCACATGAAAAAAAAGTTATCAAATATTACTAACTTTTCTTTTTGTCGAATTCGTGGTTATTACATTTGCCATAAAAGGTGAGTGAATGGTATGCAACATCTACGCCAAGTAGCTCTTCAACTGATTTTTGAATCTCTTGTATTCTCGGATCACAAAACTCAAGCACCCTGCCATCATCAGTACAAACAAAATGATCGTGCTGCTTAAACTTAAACGATCGTTCAAATTGTGCACAGTTATTTCCAAACTGATGTTTGGTAACAAGGTTACAATCAAGTAATAATTCGATTGTATTATACAGCGTAGCTCTACTAACTCTGTATTTGTTATTTTTCATCCTTATATAGAGAGTTTCTATGTCGAAGTGCCCATCCGTTGCATAAATCTCTTTTAATATTGTATATCGTTCAGGCGTTTTTCTGTGCCCTCTTGATTCCAGATGTTCTGTAAAGAGTTTCTTCACAGACTCGTATGTATCTTTTTTACTATTTAATTTCATGCCCTAGCATATTTTGGCGTAAAATTAATAAATTTTCTCTTATTTGGTTTAAATAAAAATAATAAATATTAAATATGTCTGTAATGATATTAGTTGAAAGGCTATTTTGTGATAAATATCAGATTTAAATCTAAATTTTATCCAATCGGGTTACTTTTATGATTGATTTTATTTTTTTTAATTGGGTGATTAATTTTTTAAGGACTTTTGTGCTGGTTACATAAACTGTGATATCCATGTCAGCTAACCCTTCGCTGCTTTTAAGATTAAATGATCGAACATTGATATCAAATTCTTCGGTGATAGGTTTAATAATTTCTTTTATCAATCCAATACTATCAATTGCCTTAATATTAATTCCGGCAAGAAATATTAGCCCTTCTTTTTGTTTCCATTTTGCTTTTACAATGTTTTTGCCGTGCTGCGACATTAATCTGATAGCTGTCGGACACTCGGTAAGATGTATCTGAATTGGTTCATTTGGAAAAACAATTCCCATTACATTATCACCTGGGATAGGGTTGCAACATTTTGAAACAGTGTACTCCAGGTTTTTAAAATCAGATATGTACTCCTGATCATCAATATTTGTGTCAGCTTTTTCTTCCTCATCTTTAACTTCTGAGTGTGAAACTATTTTAGGTTTTGTAAAAGGCATTTTCAAATTTGTGAGCCATCCCAATCTACTTTCATTGGGAAGCATTATTTCCTTTATTTCCTTAAGGCCTATCATATCCTGAGCAATAAAATAGAATAAATCTATGTGTCCTTTTATACTACTGCCACTCAATAATAGATTAATATTTCCTTTTGTGTAGTCAATATCTATCTGTTTGAAGAAATCCTTTAATTTTTCTTCTCCAATTTTTTTATACTCTTTTCTTATATTCTTTATGTATTTCGCAATTTTAGTTTTTGCACTCGCAGTATTAACGTACTTATACCACTCATCATTTGGTTTTTGTTTTTGGGAGGTCCAAATATCTATTTGGTCACCCGATTTAAGTTTATGGCCGATGGGAAAGACATCAGTTTTAATAAATCCTCCAATACATTGGTTACCCAGATCGGTATGAATTGTATATGCAAAGTCCAGTACAGTTGAATCTGCTGGTAAGTTAATTTCCTGACCTGTTGGGGTATATACGATTATATCCTCTGAAAATAAATCTTTCTTAAGGTCGTTTATAAAATCAAAAGTATCATTTTCATCATCATTATCTTGAAGATGTAATTTGATTCTATTTAGTAAAGTTTCAAAACTAGCACCAATATTAACATCATTTTTGTATTTCCAATATGCTGCATAGCCTTTGTCTGCTATATCATCCATTCGTGTGCTTCTGATATGCAAATCAAACCAACTACCTTTTGAATCCATTATTGTTGCGTGTATGGCTTTGTAGCCATTTGTTTTAGGTGTGCTCAACCAGTCGCGCAAACGCTTGGAATTAGATTTGAATTTTTCACTGATAACTGAATATGCCGACCAACATACTTGGTTTTCAATCAATGGCTCGGCATCAAGTATAACATCAATAGAGAAAGTGTTGTAGATATTCTCAAAAGAAACCTCCTGATTTCGCATTTTTTGCCAAATGGAATGTGCGGTTTTCGTATTTAGTTTAATCTCAAAATTGCAATTAATTCGTTGTAACTCTACTGCCAAGTTATTCTTTATGTTTTCGAATAATATATTCCGGTCATTTTCTGATCTGGCAATCTTATCAACTATTTCGGCAAATAATTTAGGTTGACTATATTTAAACGACAATTCTTCAAGTTCGCTTTTAATGGCATGCAATCCCAAACGATTAGCAAGCGGTGCAAATAGGTATTGAGTTTCGGATATAACCCTAAGTTGCTTGTGATGTGGCATACTTCCAAGGGTACGCATGTTATGAAGTCGATCGGCAAGCTTAATTAAAATAATACGAATGTCGATGGTAAGCGTATAAATAATCTTTTTTAATGTTTCGGCTTGTGCTGAACTTTTCTTCTTTGGAATCTCCTCAATTTTAGTAAGCCCATCAATTATTTTTGCGACATCGTTACCAAAATCATTTTTTATGGTATCGAGTGTCATTTGAGTATCCTCAACAGTATCATGAAGTAATGCTGATATAATTGAAGTTCGTCCAAGTCCAATTTCTTTGGCAGCAATTATTGCAACTGCAATTGGATGCAGAATAAATGGCTCCCCCGATTTGCGCCTCATGTCTTTATGTGCTTCGAGGGCTATTTTAAAAGCTTTGCGAACAAGCCATCTATCTTCGGTATCTTTACGGGTATCCCATACTTCTATCAGCCTTTTATATTGGCGCAAAATTTCAAGCCTTTCTTGCTCAATATTAATTTCTGATTCGGTCATGTTATATCTGTAAATATATATACAAAAATATACTTAATACTGATATGCCAGGCCTAATTTAAGTAAGAAAGTTATTTTATAATCATTCTAACCGGTTAGCTTACTTATTGATTTGAATGATAAAGGAAAAGGTTTTTGATGGGATCCTTAATTATTGTACCCAATTTGATACCACTTTCGTGACACGTTTCCGTGAGAATATCTTTAAAATGATATGCAATGGATCCTGTGAAACTTGATTCCAGGTTTTGGTAATTACTGTATTGTTTTATTTGATTTTCAACAAAATCAGTGAATGATTGTTTAACAGTTTCTCTAACCCAGCTATTGCTTATATTGTTTTGTGCAAATATACTAACCGCAGAAATAAAGTTATTGGGCTTTGGTTTATTATAAATTGTGGTTAAAACTTCTTCAAATGAAGTATTGTTTTCGTGATAGTAACTTTTAATGATTTCCGAAGGGGCTGTTTTTTCAAGTATCCCTTTTAGTATTTTCATTCCAATGTAAGTTCCGCTACCTTCATCACCAAGAATGTATCCCACAGATGGTACATTTTGAATAATTTGTTTGCCATCCCAATGGCATGAGTTTGAGCCAGTTCCAAGTATGCATGCAATTCCCTCGTTATTGTTTAACAATGCTACGGCAGCTCCGGTTAGATCGTGGTTGACTTCGACTAACGCATTAGGGAATAGTTGCCATAATGCACTTTTAACCATCGTGCAATTGATATTTGAAGAGCATCCTGAACCATAAAAGAATATTTTTTCAATATCAATACCATCAATTACTGGCAATAAATCATCATTCATGCTTGATAATAAACTGTCATTATTATGATAGTATGGATTGTATCCGATGGTTGTTATTTGTTTAATTATTTCTAAACCATCTGTTAAAATCCAACTGGTTTTCGTCGATCCGCTATCTGCAATTAAAATCATAATAAATCGATTATTTTAGGAATGAATATTATTATTCCGGTAATTAATGCAGCCATGGCAATTATTAGAACGGCTCCTGCAGCTACATCTTTTATAATTCCTGCTTTTTTATTCTTTTGTGGTGAAACGAGGTTTACTAACTCTTCGATTGCGGTGTTAAAAACTTCTGCCGATAACACTAAGCCAATAACAATAATGATTGCTACCCATTCCATTGAATTTATGTTTAGGTAGAATCCTAAAACTATGGCAGCTATTGCTAATACAATATGAATTATAAAGTTGTGTTGAGTGAGTAAGGTATGGCGAAGTCCGTAAAATGCATAAATAAAGCTTTTTAACCTGTGCGTTATGGAAAACTTATGTGACATAATAACTTTGTTATGATTCTACTATTAGTTAATAATTATGCTATAATTTTATTAATGTCATTTACTATTTCGTGTTATGTTTTACAACAGCTCTTTTTTTCCATATGCCCGAAAGATAATAGAAGTATGATATTGTAACCCCAAATATCCAAGCAATTGGAATGCCCCACCATATACCATTTGAACCAATTTCGCCTGAGAGCCACCAAGAAACTGGTAATCTAATCGCCCACAAAGCAATTATTGTTATAATCATTGGAACGAGTGTGTCTCCTGCGCCTCTCAATACGCCGTTAAAAATAAACATGGTTGAAAAAACAATATAGAAAGGAGTTACAATGTAAATATATTGTTTTCCAATTTCTATTACTTCAGGGTTATTTGTGAAAAGACTCATAAGTGGGCCTGCAAAAATCCACGAAAATAATGTCACTACAAGGGATATTGAATTTATCATTATTAAAGTTGCCTTAAGTCCTTTTCCAATCCTGTCGAACTTATTTGCTCCAATATTCTGCCCAACAAAAGTTGATATTGCCGCCGAGAAATTCATTGCAGGCATAACTGCAAACGAATCGATGCGCATGGCAATACTGTATGCTGCAATTGTAGGAACCCCAAATGTATTTACAATTTTATATAGTGCTAAAAAACCAACGGCAACAAATGTTTGCTGAAACCCTGAAGGCAAACCAATACGGAGGCTCTTTTTAAATATTTCACCATGAAATCGCATTTTTAAAGGTGAGAAATCGAGGAAACTATGGTATTTATTTATATACCACACTATTGTAAAAAACGCCCCACCTTGTGCTATTACTGTGGCGGCGGCAACTCCGGCAATTCCCCATCCAAATCCAATTACAAAAAGTAAGTCGAGGGCAATGTTTACTAAGGTTGAAATCACCAAAAAGTACACAGGAGTTTTCGAATCACCCAAGCCACGTAATATTGCACTTGTGCCCTGGAAACCAAAAAAGAATACAAATCCCAGAGCATAAATATTAAAATACTCAATTGCCATTGGCATAACCTCCTCAGGTAGGTCGATGAGTTTAAAAATATATTCGCTTGACCAAATACCTATGATGGTTAAAAATATTGAAGCAAAAAACATGAAAATGTAAAGAGTGTCAATTGTACGCTTTACGTTATCCATTTGTTTTGCACCAAAATATTGGGCAATCATAACTGTTGCACCAATTGCCATGCCTACAACAAATGAAATTAATGCAAAAATAAATGGAAAATTTGCCCCAACTGCAGCAAGGGCTTCGTCGCCTAGTACTTTGCCAACAACAATGCTGTCAACAATATTGTAAAATTGTTGAAACACATTGCCCAATAGCATTGGTAAAGCAAAATTTAGTATCCGTTTCCCTTCTTTACCGGTTGTTAGGTCTTTCAATTATACAATGAATTAGTGATTGTTAGTAGTTTTATTAAAGTCCTTTTTTCTTTGGTTTAATAATGTTGTCAGTATTTATTAAATTTTTTGGATTCATTTTGTTAACACTTGATTTCAAATCGTTAAACTCAGAAGCAACATCAGCAATATCACTTTTTATGTTGCTGTCTTTGGTCACATCTTTAAAATCACGTATACCTTTGCCTAAACCTCGGGCAAGTTCAGGTATTTTTTTTCCACCAAATAAAAGAAGTACAACTACTAGTATTATTATTATTTCCGGACCGCCAACCCATCCTGCGTATTGTATCATTTTAATTTAATTAAGTACT
>JASFZK010000274.1:0-14790 GCA_045267845.1 Bacteroidota bacterium
TGATAATTATATACTTACGTTAAGTTCTGATACTATTATTGAGGATGTTTATCCGGGTAATTTTGCAGAAATTAAAGTACCTGATACTCCTGATGTGTTTTTGCGCAGACCAATTTCTATTCTTGATGTAGATCAAAAAGCAAACACAATTAGCTTTTATATTAAGGCCATTGGTAAAGGAACCAAAAAAATGGGAAACCTTGCCATCGGTTCACAACTAAATATTATTTATCCTTTGGGAAATTCATTTAGTGTGAACAATCAAAAAAATGTACTGATTGTTGGTGGTGGATCTGGTATAGCTCCCTTTATTATGCTTGGAGATAAACTAAAAAAGGAAAATGCGAATGTTACTTTTTTATTGGGAGCTCGTTCCAAAAGTGATGTGTTTTTAACCAACGAATTTAGCAAATATGGTGAGGTGCTTGTAACTACCGAAGATGGTAGCCTTGGTGAAAAAGGACTAGTTACTCAACATTCTGTTTTTTCAGGATCTTTCCCTTTTGATTATATTTACACATGTGGCCCTGATCCGATGATGAAAGCTGTTGCCAAAATAGCTCATGAAAAAAATATTGTTTGTGAGGCATCGTTGGAAAATATGATGGCTTGTGGAATAGGCGCATGTTTATGTTGCGTAACACCTACCGTTAGAGGTAACTTATGTGTTTGTACCGAAGGACCTGTTTTTAATACAAAAGAGCTACAATGGTAAACTTAGAAGTAAATATAGCAGGACTTAAACTTAAAAATCCTGTAGCTACTGCATCAGGTACTTTTGGGTTTGGTGAGGAGTTTACTGATTTTATGGACATAGGTAAGCTTGGGGCTATTTTTGTAAAAGGTCTTACCCTAAAAAATAGGGAAGGTAATGACTATCCACGAATGGCTGAAACAGCTTCGGGTATGTTAAATGCTGTTGGCTTGCAAAATAAAGGAATCGACTATTTTATTAATACTATTTACCCTAATATTAAAGACTCTGGTACCGAGATAATCCCAAATATAAATGGATCGATTGTAGAAGAGTATATTGCGGTTGCCGAAAAACTCAACGACGTTGAAGGAATTAATGTTATTGAACTTAATATTTCATGTCCCAATGTAAAAGAGGGAGGTATGGCTTTTGGAGTTAGTTGCCCCTCGGCCATTGCAGTAACCAGAGAAATTCGTAAAGCTTTTAAAAAGACATTAATTGTAAAATTATCTCCAAATGTAACAGATATCACTGAGATAGCCAAGGGTGTTGAAGGTGCTGGCGCAGATGCCGTGTCGTTGGTAAATACATTTTTGGGTATGGCTATTGATGCACGTACGAAAAGACCAATTCTTTCAACAGTAACAGGGGGGCTTAGTGGTCCTGCCATAAAACCAATTGCTCTGAGAATGGTTTGGCAAGTATATAATGCGGTTAGTATTCCGGTAATTGGAATGGGTGGAATTATGGATGCCACCGATGCAATCGAGTTTATGCTAGCAGGGTCAACAGCAATACAGGTTGGAACTGCAAATTTTATTGATCCCCAGGTAAGCATGAAAATACTTAAAGGTATTGAGGATTATTGTATTAGCAACCATATTGAAAATGTTTCAGATCTTACAGGTGGTTTAGTTTTATAGATTCCCAATAATATTTCAACAAATTTTATTGAATTAATTAACGTAATTTGCGGACAAATAAACCGCAAAAGAATATCAGGTATTGTAAATTGATGATTGTTATGAATAAAGATTTAATTGCACAGTGGAATATCCAATTAAAAAATTCAACACCAGCACAAGTTGTTTCATTCTTCCTGAAGGAGTTTCCAGGTGAAATTGCATTGTCAACTAGCCTTGGGCTTGAAGATCAGGTGCTTACTCAAATAGTAGCATCTGTTGATAAAAACGCAAAAATATTCACATTGGATACTGGTAGGTTATTTCCTGAGACACACGACTTATTAGACAGAACATGTAAAAAATATGATATTAATATAAGTGTATTTTTCCCTGACTCGGGAGATGTTGAAGGAATGGTTAATGAAAAAGGAATTAATCTCTTTTATGATAGCATCGAGAATAGAAAGCTATGTTGTAATATTCGGAAGTTGGTTCCTCTTGCTAGAGCAATGAAAGGTTTAAAGGGATGGATAACGGGGTTAAGAAGAGATCAGTCAATTACTCGAACAGATATGCAGCTTGTGGAATGGGATGAAAACAATAACATGTTAAAAATAAACCCATTGATAAATTGGACTGAGCTAGAGATAATTAATTATATCGATATACATAATATTCCAAGTAATCCGCTTCATAAAAAAGGATTTGCAAGCATTGGATGTCATCCTTGTACACGTGCAATTGAAGAAGGCGAAGATGTACGTGCAGGTAGATGGTGGTGGGAAAACCCTGATACCAAAGAATGTGGTTTGCATGAAAAATAGTTATACAATGATTTAATTATTCAATGGTTCAATTATTCAATGAATGCACTAAACCATTGTACCATTACACCATTGTACCATTAAATAATTACACCTTTGTATAATTAGCGAAGCTACGTGAAGATTTTAAGTCCTATCAACAACAGTATTCTCAAACTTGCAATACCTAATATTGTAACAAACATCACCGTCCCTCTTCTTGGTATTGTCGATTTAGCTTTAATGGGTCATCTAAATAACCCGGTATATATTGGAGCCATAGCCCTTGGGAGCCTTATTTTTAATATGATATATTCAAGTTTTAGTTTTCTGCGCATGGGAAGTAGTGGAATGGCAGCTCAAGCATTTGGTGCTAATCTTCAACAAGAAATTTCGTTAGTTCTCATAAGGTCATTATTGGTAGCAATGGGATTGGCAGTATTGCTCATACTTTTTCAATACCCAATACAATGGATATCATTTAAAATTTTGGACGGAAGTGAAGCTGTAACATCATTGGCAATAGACTATTTTAATGTTAGAATTTGGGCGGCTCCTGCAACACTCGGTCTCATGGCATTTTTTGGATGGTTTTTAGGTTTGCAAGATGCAAAACGACCAATGATAATTGCCATTGTGATCAACTTAGTCAATATCGGGTTAAACTTTGTATTTGTACTCGGGTTTAAAATGACATCAAGTGGAGTAGCTTTGGCAACAGTAATAGCACAATACAGTGGGTTATTGTTGGCAATATTTTTTTTATTGACAAAATATAAAGTTTATATAAGGAAATTTTCGTTGGTGATTATATTAAAAAACGAGGCAATTATCCGGTTTTTTAAAGTTAATTCTGATATTTTCATTCGTACAATATTACTATTGCTTACCCTTGCGTTTTTTACAAATATTTCTGCGAAAGAAGGTGATACAACTTTAGCTGTTAACACAATACTTTTACAATTCTTTTTTATATTCTCATATTTTGCTGATGGTTTTGCATATGCCGGCGAGGCACTCACCGGAAAAGCCTTGGGAGCACGTGATAAAAAATCTCTTGTTTTAACAGTAAAGCATCTTTTTTACTGGGGAGGTGGGGCTGCAGTATTTGTAAGTTTAATATTTTTTGTTGGCCTTGATTCTATGCTTAAGTTAATGACCAGTAATTCTGATATTCAAAAAGTGGCAATGCAATATCGAATGTGGATAGTTATAATCCCCTTGGCAAGTAGTGCTGCATTTATTTGGGATGGTGTATTTATTGGAGTAACCGCCTCAAAAGGAATGCGTAATGCCATGATTATAGCATCAATATTTGTTTTCTTACCAACCTATTATTTAACAGTAAATTACTGGGGTAATAATGCACTTTGGTTATCACTTAACCTTTTCATGCTTGCTCGTGGTTTATTGATGTGGATTATGTGGCAACGGGTTAAGCTATGGTAGAATTTTCAATTGTTTGTTGAGTGTTTTTTTTACATTGATAATTTTCATACTTTTGCTGCTTATTACCAATAGGGGTGCCTTAAATATAATGGCTGAGAATACACCCTCTGAACCTGATCTGGATAATGCCAGTGTAGGGAAAAGAGTTTATACAATCCATTAGGCTTTCTTCTATTGATTTTTATTTATAAAAAATCAAAAGAATTATGCAAAAAAATTATTTTTTAATTATTGTTTTAGCGGTATTACCGTTGTTTATTAATGCCCAGTTTACACTCTCGGGCAAAATCACAAATAAGTCTAACAAACAACCGTTACCAGGTGCTCATATTACCGAGCAAAGTTCAAAAGTGTCATCTATTTCAAATACTAAAGGGTATTATGAGATAAAGAATCTAACATCAGGTGATTACAAATTCCATATTTCATACATGGGTTTTGAATCTCAAGTTATTGAAATACACATTGCCAATGATTTAGAAATGAATTTTATGATGATTGAATCACATATAATGAGTGATGAAGTAATTATTTCGGCCATACGAGCTACCGACGAGTCTCCTACCACATACACAATTATGGATCAGGCTGAAATTGCCGAAAGGAATACCGGTAGAGATCTTCCATATATTTTTAGTTCAACACCTTCCACTGTAGCCTCATCTGATGCCGGAGCAGGAATTGGCTACACTGGATTGAGAATAAGAGGTACTGATTTAAGAGGAATTAATGTCACACTTAATGGTATTCCGGTTAATGATGGTGAAGCACATGGAGTATATTTTGTAAATCTTCCTGATCTTGCATCCTCAATAAATGATGTTCAAATACAACGTGGAGTTGGAACATCAACAAATGGAGCAGCATCTTTTGGCGCAAGCATTAATATTGAAACAGGAGATAATAACCCCAATCCTTATGCTGAAATCAGTAGTGCATTTGGTTCATTTAATACTCTTAAAAATTCCATAATGTTCGGGACGGGTTTATTAAAAGATAAATGGAATTTTAATGGACGAATTTCATCAATTAAGTCTGATGGTTATATTGACAGGGCATCATCAAATCTTAAATCGGCATATTTTTCGGGTAGTTATTTTGGGAAAAAGGATATCTTGAAAGCAGTTATTTTGTTAGGTGATGAAAAAACTTACCAATCATGGTATGGAGTTCCAAAGGATAGCCTTGAAACTAACAGAACATACAATCCTGCTGGGGAAATTTATGACAACGATGGTAACTTTTTGGGTTATTACAATAATCAAACAGATAATTATATTCAGAATTATTATCAACTCCATTATGCTCATCAGTTTAGTAATAGTTTCAATGTGGTTTCGGCTGCATTTATTACAACTGGTAAAGGGTACTACGAGAGTTATAAAAACGACCGTAAGTTTTCAAAATACGGAATATCCGATACCATAATTGGGAATGATACAATCACACATACAAACCTAATTCAACAAAAATGGCTTGATAATAAGTTTTATGGCATTAACTTGTCAGCAAATTATACTACCGAAAAAATTAAAATAAATGTAGGTGGCGGATGGAGCTATTATGATGGCGATCACTATGGGAAAATTATATGGGCACAAGTTGCAACTTTAGGTCAATATGATGATAATTGGTATTTTAACAGAGGAACCAAATCTGATGTAAACATCTTTGCAAAAGCAAATTACAAACTTAACAAAAAGGTAAATCTTTATGCTGATCTACAATTTCGCTCAATTAAATATGATATTGTTGGAACTCATGATGATTTAAGTGATTTGACCCAATCTCACAACTTTGGTTTTTTTAATCCGAAGGCAGGCGTATTTTATAAAATAAATGACAATCAAAACTTATACTTTTCTGTTGGAGTTGCAAATCGCGAACCAAATAGATCGGTATATAGAGATGCCGATACTTCACAAAATATATTACCCGAAAGACTTACCGATTTTGAACTTGGATATAGCTTCACAAAATCCTCAATATTAATTGAAGCAAATTTATTTTACATGGATTACAAAGATCAGTTTGTAATGACGGGAAAAATAAATAATGTTGGTACAGCCATTATGACCAATGTTGCAAATAGTTATAGGGCAGGAATAGAGCTTGTTGCAGGTGTTAAATTTCTTAAAATTGTTGAGTGGAATATGAATGCAACATTTAGTCAAAATAAAATTAAAGATTTTGTTTCATACGTTGATAACTGGACAACATGGGGGCAGGAAGTAGATTCAATAGGAACAACTGATATTTCCTTTTCGCCAAATACAATACTATCCAGTGACATAAGTGTTAGTCCGGTTAATAACTTGAAATTAAGTCTTATATCAAAATATGTTGGTAGGCAATACATTGATAATACTTCAAATAAGGAGCGTAGCCTCAACCCATACTTTGTTAATGATATAGCCATCAATTATTCCATTGAGACAAACTTTATTAAACAGATTGATTTTTTACTAAGTCTGAACAATATTTTTAATGTAAAATATGAAAGCAATGCCTGGGTTTATAGATATTATGAGGATGATGTTGAATACGAAATGAATGGCTACTTTCCGCAGGCACAGTTTAACTTTATGCTTGGTATTAATTTAAAGTTTTAGTACCTCTGTTTGGAGTTTGTATTAAACTCCCACTTAATTAAAAAATCGAATATTCAAATAGTACCAGCGAATACTTAGTTGGTACTAGCACTTATTCATTTAGCTTGCATTTTATTCATGTTTGTACTTACTTTTATGGTCGAGTATAATTCGGATTCAATAACTCAACTTACTGTAGGATGAAGCAAGCAGCACTATTATTTACCCTAATTATTATTATGTCTTTTTCAGTTTTTACTCAAACAATTGTTCTTGAGGGGAAACAAACTATGGATTCCAATAACAAATCACCATCCCTAAAATGTGTGCCAGTAAAAATTACTAAATCGATGAAAATAACGGCAGTAGAAGGTATGTGCGAAGGTTTCTGGATAGAAAAAGGGAGTGTAACAGTTCATAAATTTAAAAATACGGTGGATGCCGTTGGTACTACTTTGGCACCAGGTACATACTATGTGTACCCTAATGTTAAAAAAGATATGAAAAAGGCTGATGTTAGTATTACATTAAAGGCACCTGAATAATATATTTTTCATAATGCGCTTGCTATTTTTGGTTTAAAGGACTTTCTTTTTGAGAGTCCTTTTTTATATGTTAATAAACTAAAATACGTATCTTGCAAGTTTATAATCATAACATAAGCACATGGATTTTTTTGAACTAATTGATGTTAGAGAAAGCATTAGAGATTATGACGCTGGGGCTAAAGTTAGTAAAAGTACTTTGTTGAAGATTGTTGATGCCGGGCGTATTGCACCTTCCGCATCTAACAAGCAACCCTGGAAATTTTTAATTGTTTCTTCTGATGAAATGCTCAATAAAATAAGACCATGTTATCATAAGGATTGGTTTAAGAATGCTCCACACATATTAATTGTTGTTGGTGATAATAGTAGTTCGTGGGTTCGAAAAACAGATAACTATAACTTCATCGAAACAGACTTAACAATTGCCATGGACCACATGATACTTGCTGCTGAAGCACTAGGCGTGGGGACTTGTTGGATTTCCGCTTTCGACAATGCTATTCTTCGTGAAGCATTACAATTATCCGAAAAAGAGGTTGTTTACAGTTTAACCCCATTGGGCTACCCAAACAAAGGTTTCACAAAAAGATCAGCAAAAATTAGAAAGTCAATTGACGAAGTTGTTGAGTTTTTATGATAGATTCTCCAGAGCAACTTTTATTCTTCTAACAGCTTCTGTAATAAGTTCTTTCGATGTAGCATACGATATTCTAATGCACTCAGGACTTCCAAAAGCTTCACCCGGTACCAATGCAACATGTGCCTCATTTAGCAAATACATACAGAGTTCTGTTCCATTGTTAATGGGGGTTTCATTAAATTTACGACCGTAATAGGAGCTAACATCAGGAAATAAATAAAAAGCACCGACTGGCACATTTGTTTTTACTCCAGGTATTTCTTTAAATAAACTAATTAACAAATCACGGCGTTCGTTAAAAGCTTTTACCATATTTTTCAATTCCACCGATGTGCTAGGGTCAGTTTTCACAGCTTCAAGCGCAGCCATTTGTGAGATTGTACCCGTGCCCGAAGTGTATTGTCCTTGCAACTTTGTGCATGCATCAGCAATAAATTTAGGAGCGGCAATATAACCAATTCGCCACCCCGTCATTGCCATGCCTTTCGAAACACCGTTAACTACAACAACTCTATCCTTTATTTCGTCGAATGAAGCAAGGCTTTCATGCTTGCCCTCAAAATTTATATATTCATAAATCTCATCAGCAACAATAAGAATATCAGGGTATTTTGCGAATACATCAACCAGTGCCCTGAGTTCTTCGCGTGAGTAAACCGAACCTGTTGGGTTACTAGGTGAATTAAATAAGAATGCTTTTGTATTTTTTGTTATTGCGGCTTCGATTTGCTCGGGTTTAACCTTAAAATCGTCCTCAATTTTGGTTTCAATAATCATAGGTGTGCCACCCGATAAATTAACCATTTCCGTATATGAAACCCAATAAGGTGCTGGTATTATCACCTCATCACCATCATTAAGGATGCACATAAAAACATTAATTAGCGAATGTTTTGCACCAGTAGAAACAACAATTTGGTTTGCATCAAAATCAAGATTATTATCACGTTTAAGCTTATGAGCAATTGCTTCTCTAAGCTCCATAAAACCTGGTACAGGTGGGTAATGTGTAATGTTGTCATCAATGGCTTTTTTACCAGCATCCTTCACCGTTTGTGGTGTGTCAAAATCCGGTTCGCCAATGCTTAACGTTATAACATCCACGCCTTTAGCTTTAAGTTCGCGGCTCAGTCGGGTCATCTCAAGCGTAGCCGATTCCGAAAGATTTAATATCCTATTTGATAATATATTTTTATTCACGTGTCTAATTTTTAAGGAGCAAATATACTTAATAATAGAATTCTGGTGTATATGTTAAATATTATTATTTGGGCGGCTAAATCTGCCTTCATGAAAATATTCAGGCAGCTAACCGTGCTTTTCGTTAAAGTTGTTTCATGTCTGCTGGTTTTTGTATGTAATGCATGGGCTTCCACTGTCAGCCGCTGCTTACTTACAAAAATACAGCAGCCATTTCAACAAGCTACCACTTAATCACTGCCGCTAGCGCAGTAAACACAAACCGTTAAATTGGTTTTTTCACCCATCCTTGCTTCGAAAATATTTAAAAGATTCAAAAATAAATCGTTAATTTGTATTAAAATATTTTCATTCTTACATTATGGCCGATTTACTTGAATTTTTTAAAATTATTATACCTACAATTGTTGTGTTATTAGTTGTTTATGTAATGTTACGTGCATTTACAAAACAAAATTCAAATCAGTTAAATTACATGCGAAATGAGCAGCAGCTAATGTTAAAACGGATGGATGCTGATGGTAAATCAAATAATAATAAAATAAGCATGCCACTTAAATTTCAAGCGTATGAAAGAATGTCAATGTTTTTAGAGCGCATTAATCCTCCAAATTTACTCACTCGGGTTTTAAAACCTAAAACCACTGTAGGAACGCTTCATTCGTTGCTACTTGCAACAATTCGTGATGAATACGAACATAATATGTCACAGCAGCTTTATATTTCTGATATGGCCTGGGAACTTGTTAAAGCTGCCAAAGAAGATGTTGTTCGACTTATTAATTCATCTGCATCTAAATTTAAATCAGATGAAGATGCTGGTAAGTTTGCACAATCAATAGTTTCTGTGGGTTATAGTATACCCATAGATAAAGCTTTAGGAGCACTCAAAGAGGATATCAGAAATAATTTTACCTAACATTTGCAAGCTAAAAATCAAATATCAACTGTAAGCATTATTGGCTCAGGTAATGTTGCAACTGCATTGAGTATTGCTCTTGCAGATTGTGGAGTTAAAATTGTAGATATTTTTTCACCAAATATTGCTAATTCAAAACTACTTGCATCTAAAATTGGATGTAATTTTGTTGATGATATAATAAAGCTAAACCAAAATTCTGATTTATATATTATTGCGACTCCAGACAAAGAGATTGGTAATGTTATTTTAAATTTAAAGGAAGTGACGGGGGTTGTCGTACATACTTCGGGTAGTGAACCTATAACTCATTTGAAAAAATATATCGTTAATTGTGGAGTTTTCTATCCACTGCAAACATTTACCATTGGTAACAATGTCAATTTTGAAAATATTCCGATTTGTATAGAAGGTTCCAATGAATCTGTTACCAATATGCTATCACAGTTAGCAGATAAAATTAGTAATAATGTAGTTGTACTCAACTCCGAAAAGAGGCAGTACCTTCATTTAACTGCAGTTATGGTAAATAATTTCACAAATCATCTTTATAATATTGCCCACGGCGTATTACTAGACAATGAAATTGATTTTTCACTACTACATCCTTTAATAAAAGAAACAGCAAGTAAAATTAATAAGGTTATCCCAGGTGATGCTCAAACCGGACCAGCTCGCCGTAAAGATGAAGTTACCATTGAAAAGCATTTACAATTATTAAATAACTACCCCGAATACAAAAAAATATACAGCTTATTATCAAATCAAATAATCAAGAAATATAATGACTAACTATAAAGAAAACCTAAAAAAAATAACAACTTTCATGTTTGATTATGATGGTGTAATGACCGATGGAACTTTGGTATTGCAACATGAGGGTCAGCCATTACGGACAGCAAATGTAAAAGATGGATTTGTATTACAGCTAGCCATGAAATTAGGATACAATATTGTAATTATTTCGGGTGGCTATTCAAAATCAGTTGAAAACAGATTCGGCTCACTTAATATTTCTGATGTTTATTTAAGTGTTAAAGATAAACTTTCAGTGTTTAATGAGCACATTGAAAAAAATAATATTCAACCCGAGCAGGTTGTATATATGGGTGATGATATACCTGATTACAGAGTTATGAAATCAGTTGGTATCCCTGTTTGTCCCGCTGATGCATGTCAGGAAATTAAAGATATCTCGGTATATATTTCAGATAAAAAAGGCGGACAAGGATGTGTTCGTGATATTATTGAGCAAGTACTTAAAGTACAAGGCAAGTGGATGACTGAGGAATCGTTTTTTTGGTAGAATAAATCTATAAAAAGTTCATGTACAAATTTTTAAAACTAATCCGCTGGCCAAATTTGGTAATACTCATATTCAGCATGAGTATTGTTCTATTATCTATTATTGTTCCTACTTTAGGTATCAAGCTATTTGATGACGGGCTAACTTTTGTGCAGTTCATGTTACTAGTTTTTTCCACAATATTAATTGCCGTTGGAGGGTACATTATTAATGATGTGTTTGATATTCATGCCGATGGAGTTAATAAAAAAAATAGTAGCCCTGTCGGAAATAGTATTTCAATTGAAACAGCCAATATTTTATATTGGGTTTTTACAATTGTGGGTGTGCTATTGGGAGTGCTTCTTTCGTATTTGGTAAATCAAATAAATTTTGGATTAATATTTCTTTTCTCAGCTGGATTACTTTGGTTTTATTCACAAAAATATCAATGCCTACCACTTGTGGGTAATATTGTTGTAGCATTTTTAAGTGCACTTTCCTTTGGGCTTGTGTGGCTATTTGAGTTTTATGCTTTAAGTAGTAATGCAGAGGTTTTTGTTGCAGTACAATCAAAATTTTCATTAGTTAACAGGTTGGTTGTTATATATATGGGTTTTGCATTTGTTGTAAGTTTATTGCGTGAGGTAGTTAAAGATATTGAAGACTATGAGGGTGACAACAGATTTGGATGTATTACTTTTGCCGTAAAATATGGTATAAATGCATCTAAAATTATAGCTCTTATAATTGCATATTTTTCGTTGTTTGCAAGTGTACTTATACAATACGAATTTTTCAATAAGGGATTGTATTTACTAACTAGTGCATTTTTTATTATTGATGTATTGTTTATTTCAGTAATTTTAATGCTTCATAAAGCTTCAGCTAAAGCCAATTATACTAAACTATCTTTACTAATAAAATTCTTAATGCTTTTTGGAATAATTTCAATGATTACAGTTTATTTTGAAATGTAATATTGGAGTAAAATAGCAATACATGAAAGGAATTAAAATAAGCATCAGAAGAACTTCTTTTTTTATTTTAATGGCAACTGCTACTTTTACAGTTTTGTCCATAACTATTCTATGGACGTTTACAGAAATTAATAAACCTAAAAAGATAATTGCTGACATAAAAGCATCTTATATTACAGATCAACGTCACATGATAAAGAGTGAAGTTTTGCATGTAATTTCTATGATCAACTTTTCAAGAAGTATACAAGAAGGAGCCACAACAAGGCAATTACAAAATGAATTACTAGATTACTTAAGTTCCATACGTTTGAATTATGGAGGTTATATATTTATTAACCAATATGATGGTCGTGCATTAGTTTTTGATGGTGTTAAAATTATAGGTGATCGAAATATAAAAGATTTAACCGACCCCGATGGTTTAAAAATATTTGATGCCGAATTGAATGCCATACGTAATCCGGATGGTGGATTTTTTACATATAAGTTTAAGCGATTAAGTACAACAAAACCTGTTCCTAAAATTTCTTTCGTGCACGGTTATGAAGACTGGAAATGGATTATTGGCGCAGGTATTTATCTTGATGATTTAAGTCTTATAATTGAGCAGGAGAAAAACCATTATCAGGCCATATTGTTTAAGAAGGTGCTGTATATTATTATGGTATTTGCTTTTTTAGTAATTATTTTATGGGTAATCGCAATGTTTATTTCTGGATTTATTCGGAAGGAATTTGATGTTTTCATGTCATTCTTTAATGATGAGCCAAATACTTCATCCTCCATTGATGATAAAAAACTTCGTATTGTGGAGTTTAAACAGGTTGCTAGAATAGCAAATATTGCCTTAAGAAATCAACGAAAAATTGAGAATCTATTAATATTAGAGCGTGATAAAGCACGTAAGTATTTGGATGTTGCAGATGTTATTATTTTGGCAATTGACAAAGTTGGAAATGTAACTCTTATCAATAAAAAAGGATGGGAAACACTAGGTTATGAACTTGAGTATATATTAGGAAAAAATTGGATTAGTTATTTTGTTCCACTTGCGCAGAAGCAACTGTTATTTGACAGGTTTTCTTTCTTAATGTCTGACGATAAAAAAGTAAAATTCATTGACAGCGAGAGTAAAATAATTACAAAATCTGGCGAAGAGAAAATTATTAAATGGCACAATACCATACTCTACAACGATAATGGTGATCGCGTTGGCCTGCTGAGTTCTGGAAAGGATATTACAAAAAGAAGGAAGGCTGAAAGATCATTTTCAGAAAGCGAAGAGAAATATAAACTGCTTTTCGAAATGAGTAGTGATCCAGTATTGATAATTGGACCTGACAATACTTTTGTTGATTGCAATAAAGCTGCAATTGAGATTCTAAAATTCAGTAGTAAAAGAGAGCTCATAGGACTACATCCTGATAAAATTTCACCACAGAAGCAGCCAGACGGATGTTTATCAATAATTAAGGCTACCGAAATGATTGCCAAAGCTAAACGTGAAGGATATAATAGGTTTGAATGGTTACATCATAATAAAAATAAGGAGCTGTTTTATGTCGACATTTCATTGACGGTTATCCCAATTGATGGTGTGGAGTATTTATATGTGGTTTGGCGTGATGTTTCGGAAAGGAAGAAACAAGATGATGAATTAATTGTAGCCAAAGAAAAGGCTGAGCAAGGCGAAGATATTAAAACTTCATTTTTGCATAATATGCAACATGAAATTCGAACACCGCTTAATGCAATTATGGGTTTTTCGCAGTTGTTAAAACATGGAGGACTTGACGTTGATGAGACTGTAAGTTATTATGATGATATTATTAATTCGGGTAATCAATTGAATAAAATAATTGATGAAATAATTGACTTTTCGATGTTGCAGGCTGGGTTCATCCTAATAACTAACAAAAATGTAGAATTGAATAAACTTATTTCTGAAATATTTAAGGAGTATTTTGTAAATACTCAAAATAAACAAATTGAATTTAAGATTAATAACCTGCCATCAACCCAAAATAGACTCGTTAGAGCCGATGTAAACAGGCTTAAGCAAATACTTGGCCATTTGTTAGATAATGCTTTTAAATTCACCGAAGAAGGAAGTATTGAATTTGGCTACGGGATCTCTGATAATGAAATAACATTTTATGTTGAAGATACAGGGGTTGGTATTGAGAAAAAATATTTGGGTTCTATTTTTGATAAATTTAACAGAATAACACATAAAAACCCTGCAAAATTATATGGAGGTAGCGGCTTAGGCTTGAGTATCTCCAAAGCTGTACTTACTTTATTAAGTGGAAGGATTTGGGTTGAGTCGGAGGTAAATAAAGGTTCACGATTTACATTTGCTGTACCATACCGACCAATAAATGTTGAAGACAAGGTTCAAAATGCAATACTTAATGAATGTAATGTAACTGTTGTGACTAACGATGAAGTTAAGCTCAAATTTATTTCAAATTTGTTACGTGAAACAGAAGCAAATATAATCCATATTAATACAGGCATTAAAGCAATTGAGTTTTGCCAAAATAATTTTAGTACAAACCTTATGATAATTGATTCTGATTTGCATGAAATGAACAGTGTAGTTACAACAAAAGCCATAAAAGCTTTTAAAAAAGAATTACCAATTGTTGCATTTTTTGCAAATGAGAATGAAAAACCAACCAAAGAAAGTTTGTTAATTGCAGGTTGTGATGACTACATATCAATGTCACAAATAGAAAATGATATTAAATTAACATTGTCCGTATGT
>JASFZK010000275.1:0-16598 GCA_045267845.1 Bacteroidota bacterium
TTTGTAGTTGTTTTATTCCAATTGTGGTTTTTTATGTTGTACGTGGGCTCCGTTCCTACGCCTACGTCAACCAATAAAACCATCATTGCAATTTCAACAAGCTAACACTTCTATCACTGCTGCAGGTATGGGTTTCAATAATAGTATCTTCTAATTTACAAGAAATTCAATTGTAATTGAATATAAAGAAAGGTATTGTTGAGTAAAAAAAGTCAGGAAAAGGTTAAATTATGAAAAATTTGGTGATAAAAAGCCAAGTCCTGCTGCCGCGTATGCCTACCTTAAGAGCTAGAAATGAGCAAAACTGAAGACTGGAGACTGAAAACTATTATCTATATATTTCATTATAAAGTCCGTACCTAACGGGATTACCAGGCTTCCTATAAATATTTATATAATTAATAAGAAGTTTGTTTTTACTTACATTCCAAATATTGATTTTAAGTACCAATCCCTTAACATTTTTCCTGCTCTTAAGTACATGCTGAATATCAACACTAAAAAAAACCTTTCTCCAACTACCAACTTCAGGTTTAAATAACTCAAAATTTAGAGCATTCCACGATATTACTTCTTTTCCCTCCGTAATACTCGATACAATAAGATATTTTGTTATGGTATCGGGCATAGATATTTCTAACTCAACATCAATTATCCCAAGACCTTTGGGGGCAATATCCATTAAATCAAACTTAATCGATGGGCCCCATTCATTGGCAGAAGGTATCAGGCAATAACTTCCATCCCAACAGATATCATATTCAATCATGTCATTAATATCTTTCCAATTACCTATTTCACTCTCAAAATTAGTTTGGGCAATAAGCTCTCTTTTAATAGCAGGCTCGCTAATTGGTTCATTTTTTGAAAAAGTATAAATTTCGTAGGTAAATCCATAATCGAAACCTATCTGAAAAGGGAAATACAATTGTACAATTTGCAATTGTTCGCCAGTAAGCGATGAGGCAACTACCCTACTCTCTTTAATATTACTTATAATATGTTCAAAATCTACTAAAGATATGTTGTTATCAGCATTCGAAAAATACGGAACACTTTTCCTATATTTATTAAAATAGTACTCATTATAATAAGGTATCCCTCCATCAATTAAAAAAACATCATCTGCATTATTATCTACAAGGGCTGTTCGAATGGTTTGTTCATAGGGCTGCTTATAAAAAATACCATAGTAATCCCTTCCATAAACAAGTGTCGAAATATTTACAATTAACAACAATGGAACAAGCAACAACATATTCTTTACAGGTATCTTTTTATGATACGAAAACAGCAGCATAAATAAATACGGTGTTGAAAAAATCAGCATCGAATATTGAATTATGGGATTCCTTATAACCGAATATAAATATCCAATAACAATTGGAAGCATAAACCAGCCAAGTAACAACCATCGCTTTTGCTTTCCTTTATCAGTTATCGCAAAACTACCGTTCGTTAACACCAAATACATAATAACTGCAACCACTGCTCCCCAAACTAACTGTGAATAATGAAAGGTCCAATTTGCAAACTTCAGAAAAAACATTGGGGTTGGTTTGCTGAGCCATCCACCTATACCACCTATGCCACCATATCCCAATTGTGAAAAAAAGATATTTAAATGAGGAATGTATAATATAAATATGGCAACTCCGGTAAGTAAATAAACAAGCCGTTCTTTTTTCTTAATAAAAAACAATCCGCTAACGCCAACAATTGCTGTAAACAATAATGAAAAATGATGATTGTATGCAGCCATCGTTCCAAACAGCACAAATAATATAAGGTATATGAGTTTTCTATTCTTAAAGAAATATAAGCTCCACATGTAAACCAACAGTAAGGTTAATAATAAACCGCTAACATATGGTCGTGCAATCTGGCTGTACATCACAAAAAATTGAAGCGACGAAATGTAAACCGCAGTTAGTAGCCCAGTAATTCCATCAAACCATAATTTTGCTATCAAATAACTTAACCAAATTGATAATATACCTGAGAGAATAAATGGTAACTTCACTAAAGGTTCGCTTGTCCCGACCAAGGCTGTCCAATAATATAAAAACACCTGAACTCCGGCAGGATGACCATCTGGCAGTACCCCTTTATTTATTAGCTCGATAAAATTACCGAACCTAAGTCGACCCAAAGCACTGAATTCGTCGTGCATAAAGGGGATATTTTGATAATCCCAAAAACGTAGTACAGACCCTACAAAAATAATAATTGCTAATAGTATGTACTCATACAATGCTGTTTTATTGGTATGTAATTTTTCTTGAATCATCTAGCGCGTCAAAAATAACCAATTGTTCATAATAAATTATAAAAACTATACTTCCTTTGAATAATACTTGTTCAAGAGAATAATTTATTTTTGCAAAAAATGAAACTATCAAATCACATAAACTGGTCTATTATTCTAAAAATAGTAACAATACTAATAGTAGTGGGTTCCTTCTCCCAAGAAAGTAAAGCTCAATCTTTTCTTCTTAAAAATGATTACGACACTAACTATATACACAGTGCTACTGAGGAGCTTACATCGCGTTTACTTTCCTCAATATCCTATACCGACATACTATTTCGAGATCAAAAATTAAACACTACTCTTTCGTATTCCATTCATTCAAGATACAGATTTGGAATAGGTTTTAATTACTCAGTATTTGGAATAAACCTTACTTTCTCTCCTTTTAACAACTCTGCAAACAATGCTAAGTATGGAGAAACAAAATCCATCGACTTACGAATGAATTTATATGGACGAAGTGTAATTTTTGATCTATATTTAATAAAACATAAAGGGTTCTATTTAAGTAATCCCGAATCGGTATTGGAGATTTGGCCGTATGAAGAAACATACCCATTACGACCTGACATTAGTGTATTTAGTACGGGATTAGTAACTCAGTACATTTTTAATAACAAAAAATTCTCACTTCGAGCTACTTATTTACAAAATGAATGGCAGAAAAAAAGCTCCGGTTCAGTTATTGTTGGGGCAGCACTTTTCTATTCACTATACAATGCCGATTCTTCTTTCATTCCTAAAAACATTAAACATCCTGATTTTTTAGGGGGACTACATTTTAACCACTCATCATCAATTAACTTTGGTATTAATGGTGGATACAGTCATACATTTGTATTAAAACAACATTTCTTCCTCTCAGCAGGGCTTACAGTTGGCCCGCAATTTATTTACACAGCATTAAAATGTGACTCTCAAACCCAAGCAAGTAAATATGCAGGAACCTTTGGAATAAATGCTCTTTTCAGAACTGGCTTTGGATATAATAGCAAAAAAATATATGCAGGAGTATTTTTCATAAGCGAAAATTTGGCAAATGCAACCATTATTAGTGATGCCACCACACTAATGTCTGTGGGAATATTTAAACTAAATTTTGTGTATAGGTTTACCTTAAACAAACCCATTAAATTCTTAAATCCCAATTACTGGAAGTTTCTACAGCCGAAAGAAAACAGATAGCAAATTGTATTTATTGTGAAAAACACATCACAGATAAATGCTAACGGCTTCCTTAAAAATGTAATTTTGTGCCCAATATGAGAAACTTCTTAAATCAGCTAAATAAAGAGCAGCATGATGCTGTTGTAAATACAAACGGTCCCGTTATGATTATTGCTGGAGCTGGCTCTGGTAAAACAAGGGTACTAACCTACCGTATTGCAAATCTGCTTTCTGAAGGGGTTGACCCTTTTAACATACTTGCACTCACATTTACAAACAAAGCGGCCCGCGAAATGAAAGAAAGGGTTATAAACCTCATTGGTGATGGTGATGCCCGTAATGTTTGGATGGGAACTTTTCACTCAGTATTCGCAAAAATACTTCGTATTGATGGGCATCACCTTGGATATCCTGCCAACTACACAATATACGATAGCACTGATAGCAAACGGTTAATAAAAACTATTATTAGCGATAAGGAACTGGATATTAAAAATTATCCACCAGCGTTTGTTGCAAGTCGTATTTCCATGGCTAAATCATCATTAATTTCAACAACAGCTTACGCTAACGATCCTGATATAATAGCTGCTGACGAAAGTTCGCGCAAACCTTTAATTAAAGACATTTACAACACATACCAGGCCCGCCTCGTCCGTGCTGATGCAATGGATTTTGACGACTTACTTTTTAATACTTTCAAGCTTTTCTCACAGTTTCCCAAGATACTCTACAAATACCAGCAAAAATTCAAATACATACTTGTTGATGAGTACCAGGATACAAATCATGCTCAATATCTCATCGTAAAAAGCTTGGCTGCAAATACTGAAAATATTTGTGTTGTTGGCGATGATGCCCAAAGTATTTACGGCTTTAGAGGGGCTAATATTAGTAATATCCTAAACTTTAAAAGCGACTATCCCGATTTTAAACTATATAAACTTGAGCAAAATTACCGATCAACAAAAACCATTGTGGATGCCGCAAATAAAGTAATCACCTACAATAAAGATCAAATTAAAAAAACCGTATGGACAGAGAACCATAAAGGTGATTTAATCGGGTTTATGAAAGCAAGTAGCGATAATGAAGAAGGTAGCATGGTGGCAAATGCCATTTTCGAAAAAAAGATGAATAACCAGCTTTCCAACGATAAGTTTACCATATTGTATCGCACAAATGCTCAATCTAGATCACTTGAAGAAGCACTCCGGCAAAAAAATATTCCCTATAAAATATATGGTGGCCTATCATTCTATAGCAGAAAAGAAATTAAAGATTTACTTTCTTACTTCAGACTTGTAATCAATCAAAACGACGAAGGTGCATTACAAAGGATAATTAATGTGCCAGCAAGAGGGATCGGCAAAACCACCATTGAAAGAATTGTTGTTGCGGCTGACAACTATGATGTAAATATCTGGAAAGTTATCAATAACCCGGTTGGTTATGGCTTAAAAGTAAATCTTGGAGTGCAAACGAAGTTACAAAATTTCAGCACAATGATTAATAGTTTCATTGCTGAAAATAAAACTAAGGATGCTTTTGAAATGGCAGTTCATATTGCAAATTCATCATTATTGCTTAAATCGTACAGAGACGAAAGTACACCCGAAGGGATTAGCCGAGTTGAAAATGTTGAAGAACTCCTAAATGGCATAAAGGAATTTACCGAAAAAGCCATTGAGAAGGAAGAAGGTGACATGTCCATAAAGAAAAGTCTGGGTGAATTTATGGAAGATGTTGCATTATTAACCGACAGGGATAATGATGATGAAGAGGATACAGACAAAGTTACCATGATGACCATTCATGCATCAAAAGGGCTTGAGTTTCCACATGTTTTTATTGTTGGCCTTGAAGAAAACTTATTTCCTTCGATGCAATCCATTAGCACACGCTCCGACCTTGAAGAAGAGAGAAGGTTATTTTATGTGGCAATAACACGAGCCATGGAAACAGTAACTCTTTCCCATGCAGAAACCAGATATCGTTGGGGCAATTTTACCATTACCGAACCAAGTAGATTTTTAGATGAGATTGATGCTAGCCTAATCGACAAACCCGTTCCAGTACTTTTTAAACCTAGGAAGGAAGTGTCTTCAGGAAGTTCTAATTCTTCAAATCGTCCAAATATAAAAAGAAGAAATTTACAACCTTTATCAAAGAGCAGTAACAGCACAATATCCACAGGAACATCAGCAAACCCAGACGAATTAGCTGCTGGCATGAGTGTAAAGCATGCTAAATTTGGAGTTGGCAAGGTAATCTCCATTGATGGTAATGGGCCAAATAAAAAAGCAACAGTATATTTTAACAGTGTGGGAAATAAAAACTTACTGTTACGATTTGCCAAGCTAAATATTATTTAATGTTATTGGCTATTTGATGTTGGAGGATGGCTATTTGGTTATTTAATTATTACATAATTGTAGCATTGTAGCATTACATCAAAATAAGACAAAAGTAAATTAGATTATTCCTTTTAGTATTTTTGCAAATAAATATCCAATTACAGTTATGCCAACAGTAGAAATTAAAGAAATTACAAAATATTACGGGCAACAAAAAGCCCTTGATAATATAAGTTTATCCATAGAAAAAGGTGAAGTACTTGGCCTACTCGGACCAAATGGAGCTGGTAAATCAACCTTAATGAAAATTATTACGTCTTTTTTACCACCTTCTTCAGGAAGTGTAAAAATTAATGGGCTTGATATTCAGGAAAACTCAATCGAGATTAGAAAACAAATTGGATACCTACCCGAAAACAATCCTCTTTATCATGACATGTATGTGGTAGAGTATTTAGAATTTGTACTTGGCACTTATCCAGGTCATAAAAAAACCAAGTCTACAATTGATGATATTATTAAACTCACCGGACTGGATCTTGAAAAAAAGAAAAAAATTGGAGCTCTTTCAAAAGGATACAAACAAAGGGTTGGTTTGGCGCAGGCATTAATACATGACCCTGAAATTTTAATACTTGACGAACCAACATCGGGGCTTGACCCAAACCAATTGGTTGAGATTAGAAAAATAATTACAGACCTTGGAAAAAATAAAACCGTTATACTATCTACACATATTATGCAAGAGGTTGAAGCACTTTGCACACGGGTTGTAATAATTGACCATGGAAAAATTGTTGCAGATGACACACCCGATAAACTATCTAAAAAGAACCAATCCAACTCTTCCTTTTTAGTTGAATTCAAAGAAAAAGTTGACAAACAGCTACTGAAAAAACTGGCAGGAGTTAAAGACGCTATTAATACAGAGCACAACAAATGGATTATAACATCGGTTAATAACATTGATATTCGTGAGGATATTTTCAAATTTGCTGTGGCTAACAAATACAATGTGCTATCCCTTTCGATGGAAGAAGAAAACATGGAGGATGTTTTTCATAGGCTTACGAAGTAGGATGACATTAAGGGAAATAAGGGATTAAGGTATACGGGGAATGAGTATAAAGGCAATATGGGTAATGTTGCAAGCTTAACATCCTTATTTTTTGAATTAGCTTACTCCCTATTTCTCAAAAAACCATATTCCCTAAATTTCCCATATTTCTCCACTTATTTCCCTGTGATCCCTTATTTCCTTATTCTCCCTCATTATTCCCATATTTCAGGTATTTCCCTATTCCCCATATTTCCTATTTCCTTATTTTACGTCACTATTCTACCCCCTATTTCCCTCTCATCACCAGTATATCAAAGTCCTCAAAATTTTAATCCCGTTAAAAACACATTTATAAAATATTTATTATACATTTGCACCTTCGTTTTTTATGGCGATTACGTGGACAGATTTGATTGATTGCAACCACGGTAAAAAAATGCTAAAGCAAATACCCTACAATGCAATCAAAAACTTTTTACGTATAGTTTAAATTATTAGTTTGTGATAATTCAACTAACAATGATTTTTGATTTTCATCGCAAATTTCATAAAGACGATATTCTTTGTTAAACTTAACATTAATAATATGTCATATTTTTTTACATCAGAATCAGTATCAGAGGGACATCCTGATAAAGTATCTGATCAAATTTCAGACGGAGTTCTTGATGAAATATTACGTCAGGACCCAGAATCAAAAGTTGCATGCGAAACCCTTGTAACAACAGGCCTGGCAATGGTTGCAGGCGAAGTAAAAACAACTGCTTATGTTGATTTACAAAAAGTTGCTAGAGGAGTTATCAAACGTATTGGTTATACAAAAGCAGAATACCGTTTTGATTCTGAATCTTGTTCGGTACTGTCAGCGCTGCACGAGCAGTCGTCTGATATTAACCAAGGTGTTGTTCGTAATACTGAAGAAGAACAAGGTGCAGGTGACCAAGGAATGATGTTTGGTTTTGCCAATAAAGAAATGGAAAACTACATGCCAATCACCACAGAAACTGCGCACGACTTACTTTTTGAAATGGCCAAAATAAGACGTGAAGGTAAAGAGATGTTGTATCTGCGACCTGATTCAAAATCGCAAGTTACTCTCGAGTATAATGACGATGGCACCCCCACAAGAATAGACACAATTGTAATTTCGACACAACATGATGACTTTGATGATGAAGTTGCTATGCAGAAGAAAATTCAGGAAGATGTTGAAAACATTCTTATTCCAAGAGTAAAAAAGCAATACCCAGAGACAATCCAAAAATTATTTGGTGATGACATGAAAATACTTGTTAATCCAACTGGTAAATTTGTTATTGGTGGCCCTCATGGTGATACAGGCCTTACCGGACGAAAAATAATTGTTGACACATATGGTGGTCATGGCGCACACGGTGGTGGTGCTTTTTCAGGAAAAGATTCATCAAAAGTTGACAGATCTGCCGCTTATGCAACACGTCATATTGCTAAAAATATGGTTGCTGCCGGTGTTGCCGATCAGATATTAGTACAAGTAGCTTATGCCATTGGCGTTAGTAAACCTGTTGGGTTTTACATTAACACTTATGGATCGGCTAATGTTAAAAACAAAAAAGGTGAATTGCTTAAGGATAGTGAAATTTCAGCTATTGCTGTAAATATTTTTGACATGAGACCTTATGCTATAGTTTCCCGATTTGGGTTAAAAAATCCCATTTTTGAAAAAACTGCTTCATATGGTCACTTCGGTAGAGATGTTTATACTGAAAAAGTAGAGGTTAATTACGAAGATGAGAATACCACTTTTAAAGAAAACCGTAATGGTGTAAAAGTTTATACTAAAGATGTCGATTTCTTTGGTTGGGAAAAACTTGATTATGTAGATAAAGTTAAAGAAGCTTTTGGGCTTTAATATCTTATAACATTAAATTAGAAATCCCTGATTGCAAAGTGCAATCAGGGATTTTTTTATCTCTAAGATTACCTAATAATCAATTTTTCGGTACTGTATATTTCACCGTTTACAATTAGTGAATAAAAATAAATACCGCTTTTCATATCAGACATATCCATCTTCAAACTACTATTATGTATATTAATTTCCTGATCTTTAACAGTTGATCCCAGCAAATTAACAACTTTAACACTGGCATTTACCACATCGACAGGAAGCTTATAATCGATACTAAAATAGGTTGTTGCAGGATTTGGGTATGCATCTGATATCCATACCTTGTCAAAAATATTATCATCAATATCAGTAGTAAAAGTATCATACTTTACCACTATTTTTATATTATCATCAAAATTTTCCACATTAAAAAAAGTGTATTCGACCAACGAAATACCAAAGGTACTATTAATGGAATAATGTCCCGAAAATTCACCTTCTAAAGTATACCCACCGCCTGGTATAACTTTCGAAACACCTGATGTATCTACACTTGGTGGATAGCAGGCCACCCAGCAGAAATAATTAGAAGATCCCTCAATAATAAATACGTCATTCCTTGCAACTTTAATTTCTACCTCATCATTTGTTTTATTATGGAAAATAGCATCAAAAACTATCTCTGTTGAGATACCCGAATTTGGTACCAAGGTTATTGTATCACCCAAAATTTCACCCTCCCATTCCAGGGAAAACGATTGAGCGTGGCTATACAAGTTTGACATTAGGAAGATCGAAATAATTAAACTAAGCTTTTTCATAATATTTTTAGATTAATAATGTGACAACAAAGTTAATGTAAATTACAATACAATTTTGCATTAAAAAACCCCAATCTGCAAAGGCAAACTGGGGTTTCAATACGATTTGGTTTTAAAATAAAACCTATGATTTTTTATTAACGAATAATTAGCTTTTTAGTACTAAATACATCTTCGTTAATAAATACAGAGTAAAAATATATTCCACCGTTCATATCGGATACGTCCATTCTTATACTGCTATTTTGTGTATTAATTATTTGTTCTTTTACAACTGAGCCCAATATGTTAACAATTTTAACGCTAGCATTTGTTACTTCGTTTGGAAGCTTATAATCAATGTTTACATAATTTGTTGCTGGATTAGGATATACCTCAGATAACCAACTATTTTTAAGAATATTTTCATCAATGCCACTTGGAGAAGTATCAAATTTAACAACAACAGTTACATTTTCTTCAGGATTATCTTCATTATAGAATACATACTCAATCAAGGAAACTCCAATGGTATTATTAGGAGTATAATGTGCAGAAAAATCACCCTCAATAGTTTCACTACCTGCTGCAATAAACTTACTAACACCAGATGTATCAACATTTGGAGGATAACAAGCTACCCAACAAAAATAGCTGCCAGAATTCTCAACCATAGAAATTTCATTTCTGATAACCTTTACATTTGCTCCATTTTCAGAGTTATTTTTAAATATTGCCTCAAAAACAACTTCTGTAGCAGTAGCCGAATCAGCGTTTACAGTAATAGTATCACCAATGGCTTCACCATCCCACTCCAACGAAAATGATTGAGCGTTTACACTAAAAACGGTTAACAGGATAACCGCCATTGAAAGTATTAGTTTTTTCATAATAATAGTTTTATTTATTTTTAATTTTTATCAAATACTGTACCAAAATTTTGTGCAAATATAAGTAATTTAAACTTTACTTAAAAAACACCCATATCTTTTGAACACTGTGTACCATGACAACTCTACAAAGAATATCGTTGCATTAGATTCAATACTTAAAAACTTAAGGCTATTTAATAAGATAAAAATAGGTATAACTGATCCATTAACTAATACTTTTAGTCTCCACCAGACATTCTTTTGTTAAAATATTGTTAAAACAAACAACCATTGTGCATAATTTGATGTCTTGCGACTGTATTAGAAAACTTCTTATACAAAAAATAGTATTTTTGTTACACAGTATAATTATAAACAAATCACAAATAATCATGAAAAAACTCTTTACCTTACTAACTATTTTAGCGTTTTCAACCGCTATGTTTGCACAAGTAATTGTGGGAACTGACCCTGAAAACAAGAATGTTGTACTAGAAGAATACACAGGCCTTCATTGCGTATTTTGTCCACAAGGACATGTAATTGCGCAAGGGATTCAAAACGCACACCCAGACGATGTAATTTTAGTAAATATTCACGAAGGTGCGTTCGCAGTACCTTCGGGCAGCGAACCTGACTATAGAACACAATGGGGAAGCGCTATTGCAGGACAGGCCGGATCAAGTCAAATTGGTTGGCCATCTGGATCAGTAAACAGACACATATTTACTGGCAGCAGAACTGCAATGAGCAGAAGTGCTTGGACCGGTGCCTCAAATCAAGTACTTGCTCAACCAAGCTACTTAAATGTAGGTATTAACGCTACAATTGTAACATCAACTCGTCAGTTAATTGTTGAGGTAGAAGTTTATTATACCGATAACAGCCCTGAGTCAACCAACTACCTCAATGTAGCCATACTTCAAGATAATATCTTAGGACCACAAACCGGTGGAAACATGGGAAACAATTATAATCACATGCACATGCTCCGTCATTTGCTTACCGGACAATGGGGACTTGAGATTACAGAAACAACAACTGGTTCATTATTTAGCAAAACAATTACTTATGAGCTACCTGAAGATTATGTGGGCGTTGATGTTGTTCTTGAAAATATTGATGTTGTAGCTTATGTTAGCGAAACACATCAGGAAGTTATCAGCGGTAGTAGTGCTAATATTACTTTAGTTGAATCGTTTGATTATGATGCTGCTATTATTTCGTCATCTATCCCTCAAACAGCTTGCGCTGATGAACTATCAACCACTGTTGTACTTAAAAACTACGGTGCAGTTAATTTAACCAGCCTTCAATTCATCTATTCTGTAAACGAAGGTGACGATATGACTTATGAGTGGACAGGAGATCTTGCTCAAAATGAATCTACTACAGTTACATTACCAACACTAACTTACATACCAACTGATAATAACATTTCAAATATAAAATGTGAATTACCAAATGGCGTTACTGATGAATTACCTCCAAATGATTATAATAATATAGATTTTGAAGGATCGGTTAACTACCCTGAAAACTGTAAGTTTTTATTGCTTGTTTTAGAAAATCCAGAAGAAATTACATGGAGTATTGTTGATGAAAATGGTTCTGTTGTTGAAGAAGGCGGTCCTTATACAAGTACTGGATTTAAAATTGTCCCATTTACATTCCCTGCAACAGGTTGTTATGAGTTAGTTTTAAATGATGCCACTGGCACAGGACTATCGGGTAATTTATATGTTATATCAGACGATAACGACGAGGTACTTTGGACTGGTGGTACATTTACTTATTCAACCTCAGCAGAGCTTGCATATGATATTACAATAGATGTTAACGAAATTCTATCTTCTGACGATATTTCTATTCATCCAAACCCAATTACAAACAATGCCAATATTGAATTCAACCTTTACAATAGTAGTGATATTAATATTGCTGTTTTTGATATTCTAGGAAAAAATGTAATGAACCTATATCAAGGTCAAATGATGGGTGGAGCCAACAATGTTCAAATGAATGTTAGCGGACTAAACGAAGGTGTTTATTTTGTTAAACTACAGATGAATAATCAGGTTATTACTAAGAAAGTGATGGTTACTAAACTTTAAATAACAGTTAGAAAAAAAAGCCTCTGATGCATTACGTATCAGAGGCTTTTTTTATGCAAGATGTAGAAATCAAATGTCAAGAGCTATGTGTCATAAAGATTATTGAGGATCAACATCAAATTGAAAAATTACTGATTTTAGTTTTGTTACAGTTTTTGTTTTTATTAAAGATTTGAACACATTGTTTTTTACATCACGAAGGTTTACTCCACGTGGTATTTTTAGCATGGTTTGTTTTATGTAAAAATTTCTAACTCTACCCACCAATGGATATTCAGGACCAAAAACTAGTTTTCCATATTTATCTCTTAGGTCTCGGGTAAAAACAGCTGCTCCTTCGTTTAATATATCAGCCTTTCGATGTTTCATCCTTATTATTATAAGACGAAAATATGGAGGGTAATTAAACTTTTTCCTCTCAGCCAACTGACGTACATACATGCTTAAATAATCGTGATTCACCACATCCTTTAGTATGGGATGGTTTGGCTTCCAAGCCTGAATTATAACCAAGCCCTGTTTATCTTTACGACCTGACCTACCGCTAACTTGTAACATAAGTTGAAAGCTTCTTTCGTGAGCTCTAAAATCGGGGAAACTTAGCATACTATCAGCACTTAGCACACCTACTATCTGAACATTATCAAAATCGAGACCCTTGGTTACCATTTGAGTACCAATTAATATATCAGTACGCTTAGCCTCAAAATCATTGATAATACGATGAAAAGCATTTTTTGTGCGGGTTGTGTCAAGATCCATCCTGTCTATCTTAACAGCAGGCATTAGTAAACTCAATTCTTCGGCAACTTTTTCTGTTCCAAAACCTTGCATTTTGAGTCCGGTATTACCACAGTCGTGACAAGTTGGGGGCACAGTTGTGGAATAGCCACAATAATGACATTTTATTAACTCACTATATTTATGATATGTTAAAGTAACATCACAATTTTTACAATGAGGAACCCAATGGCAAATATCACATTCGATTCGTAATGAAAAACCCCTCCTGTTTTGAAACAAAATAACCTGATGCTCAAGCTCAATTGCGTCATGCATATTTTTCATTAATACAGATGAAAAATGAGATTTCATCATCCGGCGCTTTTGTTCATTGCGTAAATTAACCACAACTATTTTTGGCAAACTAACACCACCAAACCTGCTGGTAATTTCAGCAAAACCAAATTTTCCTGTTTTGGCATTGTAATAACTTTCAATGGCTGGTGTTGCCGACCCCAATAATACTTTTGCATTATGTAAAGTTGCGAGATATATTGCCGAATCCCTTGCATTATAACGAGGTGCTGGGTCGAATTGTTTATAGGAACTATCATGCTCCTCATCAACAATTATTAAGCCCAAGTTATTGAAAGGAAGAAAAAGTGACGAGCGAGGGCCAAGTATAATTTTGTATTTTTTGTGGATATCATCTTCATCCCGTCCCGCAATATTATTCCAAACTTCGGCTCTTTCATTTTGGTTATACCTTGAATGATAAACACCAACCTCATCGCCAAAATATTTACGTAACCTATTAATTATTTGAGTGGTTAGCGCAATTTCGGGGAGCATATACAATACCTGTTTACCTGCTTTAATGGTATCGGTAATTAATTTGATATAAACCTCAGTTTTGCCACCAGATGTTACACCGTGCAATAACACAACATTATGATCATTAAACGACTTAACAATAGTCTCATAAGCGTCAAGCTGATGAGAACTTAGTTCCAAATTTTGTTTGCTCTCTCCATTTAATCCATCTTTAAATCTAGTAACCGATTTGCTTATGGAAACCATTACATTTTTATCAAAAAGAGATTTGAGTGCCGCTGGTCCTGCCCCAGATTTCTTAAGCAAATTGCTTTGCTTAACTATTTTTTCTTTGTCCAGTGGTAAACCAACAAGTGAAATAAACGTCATTAGTATTTCCAATTGCTTATGGGCTCGTTTTCCAAGCTCATCCATTAACTCCTGTAACTTTGTTTCGTCTACAAACTCATTTGATATACTTACAAATTTTTCAATTTTAGGCTTATAGATATCCTTGAGTTCCTCCTCCATCACAATAAACCGTTGCTCAATCATTGTTTTTAACAGTGGCAAAACTTTTTGGTACCCAACAAGTTTAGATATTTCGTCAACTGTTAGTTTCTTTTTCTCGATTAATGCTTCGGTTACCTGATATTCGAATGGGTTAAGTACATCAAAATCGGGGACGAAAGTTGGTGAGAGTACCACCCTTGATTCGCTGGATAGTTTGAAAACTGTTGGTAAAGCCGCATTCATTACTTCGCCTTGAGTACTCATATAGTATGAAGCCATCCATTCCCAAAACTTAAATTGAATTAAATTTACAATGGGTTTTTCGTCGAGTAAAGTAATTATGTATTTTGGCATATAATCTTGAGGCACAGCAGTATGAAGTTTTTTTACTAATCCTGAGTAAATACGCTTTCGGCCAAACTGCACACTCACCCTCTGCCCCACTTTAATAAATTCGTTGAGATCGTATGGTACTCTATAAGTAAATGCGCCTTCAATGGGAAGGGGTAGTAATACATCAGCAAATAAAGTAATTCGATCCATAATTAATTGTGAATGGTTAATTGTGAGTGGTGAATTGTTGGTTTGTTAAGTTCATATTTTGTTTTTAGTTTGCAAATATACATAATAGTAAGTTTTAACTTTAGGTAGTGGCTCTAAGAATATGTCAATAACTTCGTTACGCTTGTGTTTAAAACCAGTCATTTACAAAAGCAAACTCCTGATTTTAAACACTTCACAAGCCTTGTTCTTGACGCTTTCTTAAACCCACTTTTAAAAATGGTGTGTTTTCTTAGAGGCACACAGTAAGTCATTTCACTTTTCATAGCTATTATTGCAAGTAGTGCTGTTTTTTCAAACACCCACTGTATAGCGATGAGGTGCTTGCGGCAAGGATTATAGCGATAGCTTGTTGAAGTTACAATGATATTTTTGTTGGCAAAAGGAGGCGAATAGAGTGAGCCCCCGGATTGCTTACAAAATTACATTGTAATGAAACAACTATGAGCGGTAAGCCTGATTGCCTGCCATAATATTTTAATGAAGGCAGGCTAGCCGCCCAAATAAATAATAAAAATATGAAATCTAATGTTAATTTGATTGAACAATGTACCTTTTAATACAGTAAATTTATTAATTTTGCAATCTTATTTAAAACTATTCTAAATAGGACGATAAAAACAGTGAATAATTAATGTAAATATCTGATTATATCACCGTTGTACCCAAGTAAAACAGGGTGAATTTTAAATGCGAAAGCAGCAGTACAATGAATAAGGAAAAGGAAAATAAGGATATATTAGAAGAAGTAACATCAACCGAATATAAGTATGGTTTTGTTACTGATATTGAAAGTGAATTTGCTCCCATTGGGTTGAGCGAGGAAACTGTTAGGTTTATTTCGAATAAGAAAAATGAGCCTGAGTGGCTATTGGAATATAGATTAAAAGCGTATAAATATTGGCTGACAATTGAGGAGCCTGACTGGGCTTTGCTCAAGCATCCGCCAATTAATTACCAGGAAATAATTTATTATGCTGCGCCAAAACAAAAGAAGGAACTTGAAAGTCTTGATGAGGTTGACCCCGAATTAATTGACACATTTAACAAACTTGGTATTTCGCTGGAAGAGCAAAAAATGCTAAGTGGTGTTGCGGTTGATGCCGTTATTGATAGTGTTTCGGTTAAAACTACATTTCAGGATACTTTGGCAAAAAAGGGAATTATTTTTTGTTCATTTAGTGACGCAGTACAAAACCACCCTGAATTAGTAAAAAAATATATGGGCTCGGTTGTTCCTCATACCGATAACTTTTTTGCAGCTCTCAACTCGGCCGTGTTTAGCGATGGCTCGTTTTGTTACATTCCCAAAGGTGTACGTTGCCCCATGGAACTGAGTACATATTTTAGGATAAATGCAGCAAACACAGGTCAGTTTGAAAGAACATTACTTATTGCTGACGAAGGCTCGTACGTAAGTTACCTTGAAGGCTG